>NZ_JAAVUO010000001.1:0-269607 GCF_012163165.1 Natronococcus sp. JC468 | reverse complement strand
CCGGGGGGGGGGGGGGGGGGCGGGGGCGGGGGGCCCCCCTCCCCCCACGGGGGGCCTCGCGGGGGCGGGGCCCCGCGGCGGCGCCCCCCGGCTCGAGGACGACGTGGCACCGACGACGACCGAACCCCGCGGCGCCTGAGACGCCGCTCACTTTTCGACCGGATCGCGCTCGTCCCGGACCCCGAGCGGATCCGTCTCGAGCAGTTCCTCGACGACCGCCGAGCCGACGCACTCGGCGTTGTCGATCGCCAGCGCGAGACTCGCCGCGGTTCCGTCGAAGCTTTCCGCGACCGTCTCGCCGGGCGCCGGGCGGTCGTAGTTGGCAACTGCGCGCACGCTGAGGTAGCGCTCGAGCAGGCCGAACCGCTCGAGGGCGGTCGCCGTCGCGGCGTCTTCCATCTGGGTCGTCGCGTAGGGGGCGACCCCGTACCGTTCGCAGAGCCAGTCGACCTCGCGGGCGTACCGCGGTCCGTGCCAGAACTCGTCGCCGCAGACGGTCGTCCCGACCTCGACGGTCGGCCCGCTATCGGTGGCGTCCGGATACTGTCGCTGGGAGGCCCGGACCTCGGGATCGCGCTCGAGCGAGACTCGGTCTGCTGCGTCGAGCGCCGACTCGAGGAGCCGATCCTCGAGTCGGTGCACGTAATCCCGGGGTCGGTAGGCGAGGGTGTCGATCGACCCGGCGGGGTCGTCCGTTGTCTTCTCGCCCGCCTCGTCCCGATCCCACCGGTGCTTGCGATCCCAGTCGACGACCGCGTCCGCGAGGACGACCGACCCCAGCGCGGCTCGAGACGGCGGGCCGCCGGCGATCCCCGCCGAGAGGACGTACGCCGACTCGAGGTCGAGTCCGGGGCTCGCGAGCAGCGCGGTCGTCGTCGCCGCCGCGTCGCTCTTACCGATCCCGGTCGTCGTGATCGCGACGCCGTCGTCGGTGAGGTAGATCGGCGTGTCGGCGCCCGGGACGGAAAGCGCGTCGACGAGGTCGGCGCGCTCGAGCCAGGGCCGGCGCTCGTCCAGGGGCGGTTCGGCGACCGCGACGAGGACGAGCGCGGCGGAACGAACCGGGTCGTCCGGGTCGATGCGTCGCGGCTCCGGAATCGGAGGGTCGCTCATGGTCGACGGTCGCCGCCTGCCCGAAAAGACCTGCCGGAAGCCGGAACCGTTTCGGGGATCGATTTCGTCCGTCGAGGCGTGACCGAGGAGTCGCTCACGGTCGACGACGAGCTCCTCGCCCGCGCGCGGATCCACGCCCGCGAGGTCGTCGACGAACACGACCTCGCGCTCGACCTCGGCGCGCTCGAGTGGGACGTCTCGGCGCGGGCGCGGCGTCGCGCGGGACTGTGTCGGTGGGACGCCGACCGCGAGGTGGCGACGATCGTCCTCGCCCGCCGCGCCTACGAGCGCTACGAGTGGGCGGAGTTCGCGGCGGTCGTGCGCCACGAGCTCGTCCACGCCCTCGAGTTCCAGCGCACCGGCGAGTCGGGCCACGGCGAGCGGTTTCGCGAACTGGCGGCCCGGCTCGAGGCGCCCCGTCGCTGTCGCTCGTTCGCCGAGCCGCGGTACCTGCTCCGGTGTCGGGGGAACGACTGCGACTGGCGAGCGACGCGCCACCGCGCGTCCAAGCCCGTTCGGATGCCCAAGCGGTACCGGTGTGGCGACTGCGGGGGCGCCCTCGAGGTCGAACACGCCGACAGCGGCCGGCGCTGGGAGACCGCGAGCGGGTACGGTGGTGCGAAGGCCGCGCTCGGCGACGACTGGTGAGGAGAGCGCGGAACACTTATCCGCGGACCGAGTACAGGTCCGACCATGGGAATACTCGATCTGATGCTGGGGAAGTCGGGCGAGGGGCAACAGGGCGTCGAGGGCCGTTCGTACATGCTCCCGGAGGAGACCCACGAGTTCGTCCACCCGGTCGCCGTCCGCCGAACCGAGCTCGAGGCCCTCGAGGAACTGCTCGCGGCCGACGAGGCGGCGCCGTCGCTGGCCGACAACGCCGACGACCTTCAGGACACCTTCGACGAACTGTTCGACGGCGCGGGGCCCGACGCGACCGACATCGCCGACAGGGAGCGTGCGGCCCGCTCGACGGTCGAGGCGGCCCTCGAGACCTGGCGCGAGCGGGTGTCGGAGGGCGACGACGAACTCGGGGTCGTCTACGTCCAACAGGGCGAGTTCGAGGCGCTCGGCTCGTTCGTCAAACGCTGCAAGCAACGCGGCGAGCGAAGCGACGAGTTCGAGCTCCCGGAGTCGCTGCCGGCCGTGGCGGCTCTGCTGGCGCGACTGGACGAGGCGACCGACAGCCGGTATCGGGCGGTCGTCCACACCGATCTGTTGCCCGAAGCGTAGTCCGGTCTCAGACGATCGACGCGAGGCCCGCGAGCGAGTCGAGCTCGTAGGTCGGCTCGTGCTCGCGGGCGCCGTCGTCGCGTCCGACGTCGATCCACGCCGAGTCCAGCCCCATCGCGTTGGCGCCCGCGACGTCGGCCCGCAGGGAGTCGCCGACGTGGATCGCCCGCTCGGGGCTGGCCTCGAGCGCGCCAAGCGCCCGCTCGAACGGCGCGGCGTCGGGCTTGGGGTAGACGCCGGCGTTCGGATCGGTGTAGACCCGGACGTCGAAGGCGTCCTCGATGCCAAGCGCCCGCAGTTTCTGGATCTGGGTCTCCCGACCGCCGTTCGTGATCAACCCCACTCGCCCGCGGTCGCAGGCGCGCTCGAGGGCGTCCTCGGCGCCGGGTCGGAACCGGACGGCGGAAGGATCCCGGATCTCGAGGTACCGCCGCGCCAGCGCCGGGGCGAGGGCGGGATCGGCGTCGGCCCGGTCGGCGACCTCGGCGAACAGTCCCTCGTAGAACTCCTCGGCGGTTCCCGCCGTCGGCAGGGCGGGCACGGCCGCCCGGAGGTCGGCGGGTGTACAGAAGGGGTCGGCGTCGACGCCCTCGAAGGACCGCTCGAGGACGGCGGCGGGATCCTGCGTGGGTTCGCAGAGGGTGCTGTCGAGATCGAAACAGATCGCATCGTAGGCAGCCATCTGGCTTCTCGTACGGGGTCGATCGTTCTGAACGTTTCGTACCGCGACAGGTGGTGACACGCGACAGTTCGTATCGCACGCGGGAGTTTCGATCCCCACGACTGCTGTCGGATTCGCCACGTTCAAGCCGCTCCCCTTCGAGACTCGAGCTATGACGAGAGCAGTCTGGGTCAAAGCCGACGACGCCGTCGGCGACTGGGACGACCGCCGCGCGCGGATCACGGCCGCGCTCGAGGCGGGCGCCGACTGGGTACTGGTCGACGAGGGCGACGTCGAGCGCGTTCGCGAGCTCGGCGAGATCAACGTCGCGGCGTTTCGCACCGACGGGGACGTCACGCTCGTCGACGACGTCGACGTCGTCGACGAGGCCGAAACGGAGTCGGTATCGGAGTCGACCGCCGAGCCCGATGCCGTCGTCGTCGGCAAGAACGGCGAGGGCGACGGCACGATCGATCCGCCGACCGACCTCTCAGGGTCGGCCGACCTCTCGACGCTGCGCCGCGAGGGCGAGCTACAACGGGGAGCGTACGTCCGCATCCTCGGGAAAGAGTACGAGGCCTTCGCCGAATCGGCCGCCCAGGAGGTCGACCACACGATCGTCGTCGGCGAGGACTGGACGATCATTCCCCTCGAGAACCTGATCGCACGCATCGGCGACGAGACCGACCTCGTCGCGGGGGTTACCTCCGCCGACGAGGCCAAAACCGCCTTCGAGACCCTCGAGATCGGCGCCGACGCCGTCCTGCTCGACTCCGACGATCCCGACGAGATCCGCCGCACCGTCGAGGTGCGCGACGAGGCCGAGCGCGAGACCCTGGAACTGGAGTACGCCGAGGTGAAAGACGTCGAGCAGATCGGCAGCGCCGACCGGGTCTGTGTCGACACCGGCTCGCTGCTCGAGCACGACGAGGGGATGCTCGTCGGCTCGATGGCTCGCGGGCTCGTGTTCGTCCACGCCGAGACCGCCGAGTCCCCCTACGTCGCCTCCCGTCCGTTCCGGGTCAACGCGGGCGCGGTCCACGCCTACGTCCGCACGCCCGACGGCGGCACGAAGTACCTCTCGGAGCTGCAAAGCGGCGACGAGGTCCAGATCGTCGACACCGACGGCAACACCCGCGAGGCGATCGTCGGTCGGGTCAAGATCGAGCAGCGACCGATGTTCCGGGTCGCCCTCGAGACGAGCGACGGCGATCGGATCGAGACGCTGCTGCAGAACGCCGAGACGATCAAGGTACCCACGAGCACGGGCCGGAGAGCCGTAACCGACCTCGAGGCCGGCGACGAACTCCTGTTGTACTACGAGGACACGGCGCGACACTTCGGCGAGGCGGTCGAGGAGAGCATCATCGAAAAGTAGTTCGACCGTCGCGGATCGCCGCTACGGGTTCGTCGGCTCCTCCGTTCCGGGCTCGGCCGGCTCGAGCCGGGTCGTACACCAGTGACAGAAGGAGAGATCCTCGTCGAGGGGTTTGCCACACTCGGGACAGCTCGGGCCGTCCTCGTCGCCGGTCGTCGAGCCCGGCGGGAACCCCATCGAGCGAAACGTCGCGTCGATCGCGGCGAAGAGGATGATAAACGAGACGACGAACTGATCGAGTGGATCGGTCTCGCTGGTGATCACGGTCGCCGCTCCCGTCACCGAGTCCGCAGCCGCCAGCTGCTCGGCCGGCAGAAACAGCGCCAGCGACGCGAGAAAGATCCCGCCGAAGGCGAGACCGCGAACCCAATCGCGGAGAACCACGTGGCCCGCTCCGGGGAGGAGCACGGAGAGACCGACGACCGCGAGCGCGCGGATCCAGGACATCGTACGTCCGTCCACTCGCAGGGCGACGCCTTAACGTTCCGGTTTTCCGTCGGATCGATTCGACGGACACGCCACCTCGAGACCGACGGTTTGAGCGACCGTCACGTCGCTCGAGGAAAGTTCGACGGTCGCCGTCGGCTCCGACTCGTCCGACTCGAACTCGCCGCAGTCGACCGTCCCCTCGAGGGTCACGGTCTCGCCGGGTTCGATCTCGGTGCCAGTCCACCCCGACACGTCCGAGATGCCGTCGGGGTACTCGAGATCAGTGATCTCGATCCGCTCGCCGAGTCGGTTCGCGACCCGCAACAGGTCTCGCTCGCCCAACGGCGGCGCGTCCGTCGCGTTCTCGTCCGCCCTCTCGGTCGCGGTCTCCGACCCGGCGTTGTCGGGCACTTCGGGCTCGACGGGTTCGACGGCGACGTCCGCGTCCTCGTCGTCGACGACCGCCACGGTGAGCGGGCGCTCCATCGAGACGACGCTCCCGCCGGCGGTCGCGGTGATTAGCAGTGCGATCGCGACGACGATCAGACCGACCCCGATTCGCGTGCTCATCGTTTCGGTGGTCCCTGGTGACCGAGTCGATTCCGCCGCGAGTGGTAGGTGTGGACGAGCGCCGAGACGCCGAACATCGCGGTCACCAGGGCACCGAGCGCGACCGCCGAGAGCTCCCCGACCGGGGACACCGGGTACCACGCCAGCGCCGTAATCGCGGCGCTGACTCCCGACAGGCCGAGATAGCAGTGACTCCAGGGAATGTCGTCCTCGGGAACGTACTCGAGGTACAGCTGCAGCTTCCGGGCCTCGTCGGTGAGCGCGACCTCGCCGCGGTTGCGGTCGTACTCGATGACGCCGGACTCGTCGAGCCGCGGCAGGTGCGACTGGCGCAACGAGGTATACACGCGCTTGCGTTTCTTCCAGGGCAGCTCGGCCGCAGGGGTCTCGTACTCCCAGGACGAAACCGAGTCGACGAGCGTTCGCAGGGCGACGCGATCCTCGCCTTGCTGTTTGAGGTAGTGGAGCACCCAGCGCCGGCGCTGGGTGCTCAACATTTCGAAGACTTCGTCCCGGTCCAGTTCGCCCGTCTCGACCTCCTCGTCGTCTAGCTTGCTGACGCTCATTCTGGTCTCCCCCTTCGTCCCTCCGCCGTCACTCCCCGGTGATCGCGAGGGACACCGTGTCATACGTACAGACGGTATTTATTATTGAGAGTGTAAGAATAGCCTCGATTACACCGTTGTTGAGAAGACGAAATACTAGGGCTGCAGCGGCCGAAATACCGAGTATCGGACCGTTCGTATTCGTGATAGTGGTCGGTAGCGCTGGCCGCGCTTGTCGGGTCGTTTGATCCCATCATTACAGTTCAAGGCCACCTTGACGTGTCGGTCGACGCTATCTGTGCGGTTCAGGGTCGGCTTGTCGTGGTACATGCAGTGCCAGACGTTACCTAACGTGCCTATAGTAAGGGGCCGCCTCGTCGTGGTCGGTTCCGGATGGCCGGCCGAGCGAGGACGGCCGACCGACGAGGGGGACGATGAGTACACAGCACCAGGGGGGACCGCTACGGGTCGCAAAGCTCGCTGCGATCGGCGTCGTCGCGCTCGCGTTGCTCGCGATCGTCGCGGGGCACGTCCTCGGCGTTCCGATCGGACTCAGCTACGTCGAAACCGGGAGCATGGAGCCGACGATCGAGACCGGCGACGGGTTCGTCGCGGTGCCGTCGGCCGTCGCCGGCCCGATCGAGGAGGGCGACGTGATCGTCTTCGACGCCCGGGAGATCGAGGGTGGCGGGCTCACGACCCACCGGGTCGTCGAGACCACCGACCAGGGGTACGTCACCCAGGGCGACGCGAACCCGTTCCCCGATCAGGACTCCGGCGAACCCGTCGTCACCGACGGCCAGGTCGCCGCGACGGCGCTCCAGATAAACGGCGAGGTGGTGACGATCCCGCAGCTCGGGACCGCGGTGATGAGCCTCGAGAGCGGCCTCGAGTCGGGTCAGCGCTGGCTGGCGTCGACGCTCGGCACGACCGCCGTGCTCGGCACACAGGGGCTATCGAACCTGCTGCTCGCGTTCGGTCTGGTCGTGCTCGGGGTCTCGCTCGCGATCTTCGAGCGGTGTGAACGACTGACAGCTATGACCGAACGACGACACAGCGACTCGAACGGCGGGGGGTATCGATCGTGATCAGCGACCGACGGCGTGTGCGGCTTCGCAGTGCGCTCGACGAGTGGTTCGTCGTGGTCGTCGTCGCCCTGCTCGCGCTCGCGCTCCTCGGAGGGTGGGGCGCCTACGGCGCGGTCGCCGACGACGAGGACGTCGAACAGCGAACCGTCGAGGCGTGGTCGACCACGGGCGGGTTCGACCACGGCGCGACGGTGCAGGAGGAAAACGAGGTGTTCCCGGTCGGGACCGAGCTCTCGGATCGGTCGGTGTACTTCGCGGAGGTCGCACCCGAACTCGAGGCAACGTTCCAGTACACGTACGACGCGCGCGACGGCGACGTTGCAGTCACTCTCGAGGCCGACCGCGTGATCCGCTCGGTCGAGGACGCGGACGAAAAGGAGGAACGCGCCGAGTACTGGGTGACGAACGAGACGATCGCCCAGGACGAGACCGAAGGCCTCGCACCCGGCGAGGAGCACGCTACGTCGTTCAGCGTCGACGTTCCCGAGCTGGCCGAGGAAGCCGAAGAGATCCGGGACGATCTCAACGACTCGACGGGGACCCTCGAGACCGCCGTCGTGGTCCGCGCGTCGGTCGAGGGAACGATCGACGGCGAACCGGTCGATCGCGTCGACACCTACGAGATGGCTCTCGAGCCCGACGAGGCGACCTACGCGGTCGAGGCGCCCGCGGCCGAGGAACGGACCGAGGAGCGAACCGAGGAGGTCGCGGTCGCGGGGAGCTCCGGCGGGCTCGGCGCCGTCGTCCTCGCCCTGCTCGGGGTCGGCTCGGTCGCGGCCCTCGGCGTCCTCGGGGTCGCCCACCGAAAGGGGACGCTCGCGCCCTCGGCGGCCGAACTCGAGCGCATCGACGCCCGCTACGAGCGCGAGGAGTTCGACGACTGGATCTCGCGGGGACGGCTCCCGGCCGACGTCCGGGATCGGTCGACGATCCGGATCGCGACCCTCGAGGACCTCGTGGACGTCGCCGTCGACTGCGACCGCCGCGTGATCGAGGACGAACGCGACGGGCGGTACTACGTCGTCGATGGTGACTCGCTGTACGTGTACGCACCCAAGGGGCTCGAGGGCGGCGAGGTTCTCGAGGAGAGCAGCGAGCTCGGCGAGTACGACTCCCGGAAGACCGAGGAACGCGCGGTCGTCGGCGACGGTTCGGGCGGGACGGCCGAACGGAGGAACGGAAGCGACGCCTCCGACCCGTAGCGGTCGGGTTTCTCGAGTCGAGTGGGATTGTTCGGTCGGAACCTCGCTCGAGCGGCGGGACGCGCGACGTCGCCTCCGTCGTCCGGCTCCTCGCCAGACGGTCAGTGATCGATCCGAGGACGGCGTTCGAACGCTTTCACTGAGAACAACTGTCACGCAGGGCCGACAGGCTCGGCTTGTGCCGTCGTCTCACAGCTCGAGCTGCCCGTGCAACGCAGCACGTTCCGCCTGCAGGCTTCGCTGGCGGCCCGTACCGTTTCGGCGATCGACCTCAGGCGAGCGATACCGAACTGCAGAGTCGGAGTGTTAGACCTCCTGCCAGTGTATACAAAAGAGGTGTGCTATCCATGGACGAGGTACGTGCACTCGGTGACGGCGCCGCGACATCGAGAGACGGTTAGCCGTCAGCGAAAGTGCACGGACAACGGTGAAACCATGGAACGACGAAAATTCCTGTTCGGTGCCGGAAGTACAGCCATCGGAGCAAGCGCGATCGTCGGAAGCGGGGCGTTCAATTTCGCCAACGTGGAGCGAGACGTCGGGATCGGTGTCGTCGACGATAGCAACGCGTTCCTGGCACTCAACGCCAGCAGCCCGTACGCGGACGGTTCCGGGAGTCAGCTAGAGCTATCGTTCGACGACGGCGCCGGAGTTGGCGGGGACGGTATCAACGAAAATTCGGATTACTCCTTCACCGGCGTTTTCAACATCAGAAACCAAGGATCGCAACCGGTCGGGGTTTGGATAGAAGACGACGACGTCAACAACGCTGTCAACTGGTACGGCACCTCCAACAACAACACCCCGGACTTCTCGACCCCGATCGAGGAAAGCGGCAATAATTACTCGATCGGCGTCGGTGAGAGGGTGTACATCAACGTGGAGATCCTTCTCCAAGAGAACTCCTACTCCGACCTACCGGAGACGATTACGGTGAAAGCGGACGCGTCCGGTGGTAATTGATCGCAACAGTCAACCCGTTCGCTTCTCTTGCAACGGTATTTCGATAATCTGTTCATCACCTACGCCGCCTCGTTCGTAATCCCGGACATCACCGACCCCTCGTTCAGCCCATTCCCGGCGTACACCCTCTCTTCGTCACCAACGGCCTTGCTTGACTCGGAGCTGGTACCGCGGCGATCGCGGCCGAGAGTTCGTCGACGACGAGCGACTCTGACGCCCGTTCGACTCACATCTCGAGAAGGTGTTCGTCACACCCCCCGGCCGAAGCGATGGGGCTCTCCGTGCACGCCTCGACCGATAGTTCGGAATCGTCATCGGACATCCCGTGATCGGTCCCGGACTCGTCGTCCCCAGTTTCCGCCGACGAATCCGGACGGTACGCTTCCAGCGCTGAAAACGGCGCCGTTCGTAAGCGGCGAAACCACACCGAAATCGCCCGTTCAGCTCTCCGTCGTCGTTCCGTCGAGGTCCGCGACCAGTTCCGACAGCGTCTCGAGGTCGTACTGCCCCGGCGCGGTCGCCTCGGCGGGGTCGACGGGCGCGTAGCCGATCCGCGAGCCGTACACCGGCGCGACTGCTCGAGTGTGGCGTCCAACTTTGCCCATCGCCATCGTCGCCACCCGATCGCCGTGGTAGGTCAGCTGCTCGGTCGCCGACAGCAACGCGATCGTATCGGCTTTCGACTCCGCGGTGACCGCAAGCTTCGCCACGTCGGCGTACTTGCCCGCCTCGGTCAGCGTCGAGACCATCTCGCCGCGAGGCGGCGTCCCCTCGAAGTCGTGGGTCGACGCGATGATCGAGACGCCCCGCTTCCGGGCGGTCTCGAGGACGGCCTCGGCCTCGCCTGCGAGGATCGACTCGAGTTCGACGTCGATCGCGCCGACGGCGTCGAACGCGGTCGCCTCGGCGAGGACCGCGAGGCGCTCGCCGTCGTCGCCGTCCCACTCGCCGCCCTCCCAGGCGGCGCGGTTGGTCGCGATGATCGGGAGGTCGGCGTCGTACGCCTCGAGGGCCTCGAGGGGGTCGTCGGTCAGATCCATCCGGAACTCGACGGCGTCGGCGTGTTCGCGGGCCGTCGGCTCGTCGGCGTCGGCCAGGTCGGCGGTCGCGGCGGCGAGGACGAACGAGTCGAAGTCGATACCCATAGCCGGTTGTGTGAACGGGGCGGCGAAAAACGGTGTCGTTCCGGCGAATTAGGCCATGCCGAGGGTTTCCTCGGCCTCGAGCAGCTCGTGGTAGCGGTTCCGAATGGTGACTTCGGAGATGTCGGCGACGTCGCTCACCGCGGCCTGGGTCGTCTTCTCGTTGGTGAGCAAGGCGGCGGCGTACACCGCGGCGGCCGCGAGGCCGACGGGCGATTTGCCGCTGTGGACGCCCTTCTCCTTGGCGTTCTGGAGCAGGGCGCGGGCGCGGTGCTCGGCCTCGTCGGAGAGTTCGAGCCCCGACGCGAAGCGGGGGACGTAGCTCTCGGGGTCGGCGGGCTGGACCTCGAGACCGAGCTCGCGAACGACGTAGCGGTAGGTGCGTGCGATCTCGTTTTTCTCGACGCGGGAGACGTCGGCGATCTCGTCGAGCGAGCGGGGGACGCCGGCCTGCCGTGCGGCGGCGTAGACGCAGGCCGTCGAGACGCCCTCGATCGACCGGCCCGGAAGCAGGTCTTCCTCGAGCGCGCGGCGGTAGATCACGCTTGCGGTCTCGCGGACGTTCGTCGGCAGCCCCAGCGCGGAGGCCATGCGGTCGATCTCGCCCAGCGCCTGCTTCAGGTTGCGCTCCTTGGAGTCGCGGGTACGGAAGCGCTCGTTCCACTTGCGGAGCCGTTGCATCTTCTCGCGCTGGCGGGAGCCCAGCGAGTTGCCGTAGGCGTCCTTGTTGCGCCAGTCGATGTTCGTCGACAGCCCCTTGTCGTGCATGGTGTTCGTGGTGGGGGCGCCGACGCGGGACTTCTCGTTTTTCTCGGTGGCGTCGAACGCGCGCCACTCGGGGCCGCGGTCGACGGAGTCCTCCTCGACGACGAGTCCGCAGTCCTCGCAGACGGTCTCGCCGTGTTCGTCGTCGACGACGAGGTTGCCCGCACACTCGGGGCAGACGACGTCGCTCTCCTCGCTCTCGGTCGTCTCGTCGGTCGTTTCGTGTTCGCTACGTCGGACTCTCGTGTTCGGTGATGCGTTAGTCATGGTGGCGACTACTGCCCGGCTGGGTCGCGTACAGAATCCGGACGGCGTTGTTACCTACTCGGTTCCGAGACACCGGAGTTAATGGTTTCGGAATCGCCGTCGTTCTCGGCTCGAGAGCCGAATCTTGGTCAAAATCCGTGTAGGACACGAGCCGCCGATCCGGACCGAAACGAGAGGACCAAACGGGTCGGGACCGACCCGTCGGGCATGGACGTCGCAGTCGGGAGCACGAACCCGGTGAAGGTCGACGCGGTCGAACGAGCCCTCGCGCGGTACGAGCCAACGGTCGCTCCGATCGCGGTCGACTCCGGCGTGTCCGAACAGCCCCGATCGGTCGCCGAGACCGTGTCGGGCGCCGAGAACCGAGCCAGGCGCGCCCTCGACGCCGACGACGCCGAGTACGGGATCGGCCTCGAGGGCGGGGTCGCACGGCTCGAGGGCGCCCCCGGACTCTCGCTGATCATGTGGGGCGCGGCCACCGATGGCGATCGGATCGAATGCGGCGGCGGGCCGACGCTCAGGCTCCCCGAAGCGATCGAGCGCCGACTCGAGGACGGCGAGGAACTCGGACCCGTGATGGACGACGTCCTCGGTCGGGAGGGCGTCGCCGAAACCGACGGGGCCGCCGGGGCGCTCACGAACGGGCTCACGGATCGGTCCAGCGCCCTCGCCGAGGCGGTCGCCTGCAGCGTCGGTCCGTTGCTGGTCCCGGAGTACGATCGCTTCGACCGCGGCCGGTAATCGCTCGTTTCGCGGACAGTCGTCGGAACGGATCGATTAGCCGGCCGTACCAACGCCTCGTTTCGCCCCCGGTATTCGGTCGTTGCTTCCCCGCCCGATCGCAAGCGGGCGTGGAGTTAACCGGTCGTACCAAACCCCCTAAGAGCGTTCCCGGCGTATTCGTTCGTATGAGCACCGCAACGGCGACCGACCTCACGAGCAAACAGCGCCGAATCCTCCGCTACCTCCGGGAACGCGCGGCGACGAAGACCTACTTCAAGTCCCGCATCATCGGCGAGGAGCTGGGGATGACGGCCAAGGAGGTCGGATCGAACATCACCGCGCTCCAGGAAACCGGCTCCGGGATCGAGATCGAAAAGTGGGGCTACTCCTCGAGCACGACCTGGAAGGTCAGCCTCTAGCGGCCGAAGCGCCCGCTTCTGACGCGAATTCCGTTCGAAAACGAAGGAGTGAGACGCCTCGCTACCCGTCGTAGGCGACGTACTGATCGGCGTCCCGCGCGAGTCGCCGCGCCCGATCGCCGAACGAGTCGGCGTGTCGCACGACTAGGACGAGGACGGTTGCGGGTCGTTCGAGGGCGTACCCCTCCTCTCGAGAGAGCAGCCCGGCGTCCTCGAGTTCGCCGGCGTACTTGCTCACCGTCGGCGCCGACACCTCGAGGGCGTCGGCCAGGTCGCCGGCGGTCGACTCCGGCGCCAGCAGCAACTCGACTAACATCCCCCGCGGCGTGTCCCGCCGAAGGTAGCCCAGCGCGCGCTTTTCGAACTCGTCGAACCGTCCCGCCGGAACGAACCGCTTGTAGTCGCCGTCCCGGTAGCGCTCGACGACGCCCCGTTCCTCGAGCCGGCGGAGGTGGTGTTGGGTCTCGCCGGTGCCCAGCTGCAGGTCGTCGCGGATCTTCGAGAAGTGCGCGCCGGGCGTCGTCGAGAGATAGCCCGTGATCGCGTCTCGAGCGTCGCTCTCGCCGGTGTCGGCGCTCGCCGACTCCGAGAGTCCGGCTACCGGTGCACTGGCGCCGAGCGCGGCGAACCGGCGCAGGGTCGACCGCTTGTCGTCGTCGACCCCCTCGGAGGATGTCATAATTACTACCGTCAGCAATGTGATCCGCGGTAAAACAGGTTTCGCTCCGTCTCGGTTGGTACGAAACCGCGTCTCGGTCCCGCAAGCCGGCACTTCCCGCAGTTTCGGACGTTTCGCCCGTGTCGGCTCGAGGAGCCGGTAGAAAATCCGTCGGCGGTTTCAGTTCGCGCTCGAGTCGTCGGCCGCGGCTTCGTCACCCTCTGTCGCGGGGTCGGCGGCCGACTCCGGCGTTCCGCCGTCGGTCTGCTGGAACTCTTGGTCCATCTCCTCGATCACCTCGTCGGGGTCGGTGATCTCGGACGGATCCTCGCCTTCCTTGATCGCCTGGGCCTCCTGTTCCATCGCCTCGACGTCCATCTCGGCTTCCTGATCGATCTCGCCGATGATTTCGGCGATGTCGTCGAGCCCGATCAGCTCGCGGGTCTCCGCGTCGAACTCGAGGCTCTCGAGCTGGTCGCCGTCTTCTTTGACGTCGCTGCCAGAGAGGTGCTTGCCGTAACGGCCGACCATCGAGGTCAGTTCCTGCGGCATGACGAACGTCGTCGACTCGCTCTGGCCGATCTGTTCGAGCGTCTCCATTCCCTGATCGATGATGGCGCGTTCGCCCATCGATTCGGCGGATTTCGCCCGCAGGACAGTCGAAATCGAGTCACCCTGCGCTTCCAGGATCTGGCTCTGCTTTTCACCCTGGGCGCGGATGATCTCGCTTTGTTTGTCACCTTCCGCCTTCTCGACGGCGCTGCGGCGTTCACCCTGGGCCTCGAGGATCATCGCGCGCCGTTTCCGTTCGGCGGAGGTCTGTTGTTCCATCGCGCGCTGGACGTCCTTCGAGGGGTTCACTTCCCGCACTTCGACGCTCTCGACGCGGATGCCCCACTCGTCGGTGGGCTCGTCCAGTTCCTTGCGGATCTTGGCGTTGATCTCCTGGCGTTTGTTCAGCGTGTCGTCCAGTTCCATGTCGCCAAGCACCGCCCGCAGGGTCGTCTGGGCGAGGTTCGAGACCGCTTTCTTGTAGTCGTCGACCTCGAGGAAGGCCTTCTTCGCGTCCATCACCTTGATGTAGACGACGGCGTCGGCGGTCACGGGGGAGTTGTCCCGCGTGATCGCCTCCTGCCGGGGGACGTCTAAGGTCTGGGTTCGCATGTCGAACCGATAGGTGTTCGAGACGAACGGCGGGACCCAGTTGATCCCGGGCTCGAGCAGTTTGCGGTACTCGCCGAAGACGGTCAGCGCGCGCTTCTCGTAGGCGTCGACGATCTCGATCGCGCTGAGCAGCGCGGCGACGACGACGACGAGGACGAGCGCACCGAGAAACAGCAGTGCACCGCCGGTTTGCATGGGGAGTAATTCGATCGCCATACGTCGATCTTGTGGCGGTGAGGGGAAAAATGTTCCTCCAACCAACATATCGCGACCGCTCAGCCGGACTTCTCGGTCTCGGGCTCGCGAATCGAGTCGTCAGTGCTCGAGTCCCCGGATCCGGTCTCGTCGACCGTCGGCTCCCCGGCGCTCGAGGACTCGCGGGCGAGCGCACGGTCGATCTCGTCCTCGCCGATCGAATCGAGCGACTCGACGGTCAGGACGTTCCCGCCGCCGGGGTCGAGGACGATGATCTCCTCGCCCTCCTCGATGGTACCGCCCGCGGTTCGAGCGCTGTAGTAGGGGGCGAACCCGCCCTGCTCGAGTTTGACCTCGCCGCCGCGGTTCGTGACGGTCTCGGTCGCGTACCCCGTTGCCCCCGCCAGCGACTCCGAGTCGGAGGTCTGGGGCGTTCCCTTTCCGCCGTAGAAGTCGAACTCGCGGTAGACGTAGGTCGCGGCGAGCCCGATCGCCAGCGTCAGCGCCGCCAGCACGAGCACGTTGGCCGCCGGCGGGAACACCACCCCGACGAGTCCCGCGCCGACCAGGGCGATGCCGATGACGATGAGGTGGGCCCCCGGCGACAGCGCCTCGAGCCCCATCAACACGAGACCCGCCGCCAGCAACGCGAGGGGGATGTTCTCGAGGAGAACTTCGATCATGTCCCATGCTAAGGTCTCGCTGCGATTAAATGTTTAGTGGGGCCGGATCGGCGCCGAACTCGATCAGAACGGAAGCGAGACCACGCGGACGAGCACGAGCAGCATCGCGGCCGCCCCCAGGACGACGAACAGGACGTTCTCGAGGGCGGGATCGCCCGGTTCGATCGGCGTCGAACTCGGCTCCGGGGCGTAGGGATCGTCCTCGCTCTCGTCCGCGCGGTCGCTCGAGAGGTCGATCGGGATTCGGTCGCCGTCGGTCGCCGAGCTGGCGTCCGCGGCGCCGCGGACGTTTCGGACCGTCGTGCGCTCGTCGGTCGGCTCCGCCGGACGGTCCCGCGTCCGGTCGTCACCCTCGCGTCGGTCGCCGGAGGCGTCGCCTGCCATGCCGACACGTTGTGGCGCCGCGATCAAAAACCCGCGGTCGACGCGGTCAGTTTCGCTCGGTACGGTCGCCGATCGTGCCGCCGTAGACGACGCCGCGTTCGGCGTCGAGGGTCACGGTCGCCCCGTCCTCGAGCTCGGCGACGTCGGCGCCGCTGATCATCGGGACGTCGATCTCGCGGGCGATCAGCGCCGGGTACCCCGTCATCCCCCGCTGGGCGTTGACGATGCCGCCGATGCGGTCGAGGTCGCCCTCGAACTCGTCGTCAAACTCGGACTCGAGGGCGACGATCGCGCCGTCGGGAATCCCCGAGAGGTCGCCGCTCCGGAGGCGCACGATCGGCCCGGTCGTCCGTCCCTCGACGACGACCCGCCCCGTCGTCAGGGCGTCCGCGGCGACGTGGACCTTCATCATGTTCGTCGTGTTCGCGCCCTCGAGGTCGGTCATCATGCCACAGAGGACGACGACGGTGTCGCCGCTGTCGGCGACGCCGGCGTCCAGCGCCGCCTGGACCGCCTTCTCGACGACGGCGTCGGCGCCCTGATCGGAGACGCGGGCGTACAGCGGCGTCACGCCCCACGAGAGCGCGAGCCGGCGACGGACGTCGTCGTTCGGCGTCGAGGCGACGACGGGAACCCCGGGGCGGTACTTCGCCGTCTTCAGCGCCGTGTAGCCGGACTCGGTCGCGGCGACGATCGCGTCGGCGCCGACGTCCCGGGCCATGTAGCGCGCGGATCGGGCCAGGGCGTCGGTCCGGGCCTCGCCCGCGGTCGGGACGCGTTGCTCGAGGGTTTCGGCGTACTCCTCGGAGCCCTCGACCTCGCGGACGATGCTGTCCATGGCGTCGACGACCTCGGTCGGGTGGTCGCCGATCGCCGTCTCCGCCGAGAGCATGACCGCGTCGGTGCCGTCGAGCACGGCGTTGGCGACGTCCGACGCTTCGGCCCGCGTCGGCCGTCGGGCGTGGACCATCGAGTCGAGCATCTCCGTCGCCGTGATGACCGGCGACCCCGCCTCGCGACACTTGCGGATGATCCGCTTTTGGATCATCGGGACGTCCTCCATCGGACACTCGACGCCCAGATCCCCGCGGGCGACCATGATCCCGTAGGACGCCTCGATGATCTCGTCGAGATTCTCGACGGCGCCCGCCCGCTCGATCTTCGAGATGACCGGGACGTCCTCGGCGCCTAACTCCTCGAGCACCTCGCTGACCTCGTAGACGTCCTCGGCGTCGCGGACGAAACTCGCGGCGACGAAGTCGACTTCCTTCTCCGCGCCGAGCTCGAGGTCCCGCCGGTCGGGTTCGGTGACGATGTCGAGATCGAGATCGACGCCCGGGACGTTGACGCCCTTGCGGCCGCCGAGCTCGCCGCCGGTGTCGACACGGGCCCGGACGACGCCCGCCGAACGCTCGAGGACGGTCGTCTCGATCAGTCCGTCGTCCAGCAGGATCCGATCTCCCGCCTCGACCTCCTCGATCGGCAGGGAGAGCCCGATCCGATCGGGAGCGGCCTCCTCGCCCTCGACGAACTCGATCTCGGAGCCCGTCTCGATGGAGACGGTCTCGCCCTCCGGCAGCGGCGCCGTCCGGATCTCCGGGCCCTTCATGTCGAGCATGACGGCGACCGGTTCGTCGGTTTGCTCGTCGACCGCGCGCACGCGGTCGATCAACGCCGCCCGGTCCTCGAGGCTCCCGTGGCTCGCGTTCAGTCGCGCGACGGACATGCCTGCGTCGGCCAGCGCCGCGATCGAGTCCCGGTCGTCCGAAGCCGGACCCAGGGTACAGACGATCTTCGCGTTTCTCATGTCGTCTGCTAGCGCGAGCGCAGTCAAAAAGCTGCCTGGTTTACTCGGACGCGAGTACACATCTTGCCCGTCGTGTGCCACGGGAACCGTTTTCCGCCGTTCGCCCCTCCCACCGAGTATGCCGACGTTCGCCTCCATCGTGCAGCTCGCGGACCGAGACGTCCAGAACGTACAGGAGCTCGCCTCGGTCTGGGGCGAGATCCGAACGGAGTTCGAGGACCACGATACCACGCTCGAGGACTCCTACGCGATACTCGGCGAGCACGACTTCCTGGTCATCTTCGAGGCGCCCGATCAGGACGCGGCGTACAAGGCCGCACTGACCCTTCACCGCCACGGGCTGGACGCACAGACGATGGCGCTGAAAGATACTGACGACTTCGCGGACCTCGTCGACGAAGTCTGAGGCGGCGATCAGCCGTTTCTACGGTCGAACGACCGACCGACAACACAACGCCGCGACGGCTACCACGACCATCGTCAGCCAGACGGTGTCCGTTTCGTTGCCGACGAGGTGGACCGTTCCGAGGTATCCGAGCAGGTAGCCTACCGAACCTTCTCGCCGACGTCGGCGTCACCGTGGGTCGTCAGCAGGTCCGCCTCCTCGCCCGCCGCGAGGACCATCCCGTTCGATTCGACGCCGAACAGCTCGGCGGGCTCCATGTTCGCCAGCAGGATACACTTCTGACCGGGCAGCTCCTCGAGGTCGTGCAGTTGCTTGATCCCCGCGACGACCTGGCGGGTCTCGAAGCCGATGTCGACCTCGAGGCGGGCGAGGTCGTCGGCACCCTCGATTCCCTCAGCCGCTTCGATGCGGCCGACGCGGATGTCCAGGTCCTGAAACTCGTCGAATCCGATGCGGTCCTCGAGCAGGGGCTCGAGGTCGTCAGCGGTCGTCTCGTCGTCTGCCATATCCCCGGCTTCGTCCGAGTCCGTTTCGTCGCTTTCGGTTTCCTCGTCTCCGGCCGCAGCCACGCGCTCCTCGAGCTTCTCGTTGAGCGCCGCGACGCGGTCGTCCTCGATCTTCTCGAACAGCTCGCCGGGTTCCTCGAAGTTCCGGGGTGGCGTCTCGAGGGCTGCCTCGAGACCGGCGTCCGCGATGTCGCTCTCCTCGCCGATCTGGTCCCACAGGAGCTGGGACTTCTCGGGGGTGATCGGCTCGAGCAGCACGGCGACGGCCTTGGCGATCTGGACGCAGTCGCGGATGACCTGTGCCGCTTTCTCCGGATCGTCGTCGGTGAGCTTCCAGGGCTCGTTGCGCTGGATGTACTCGTTGCCGAACTGCGCCAGGCGGGTCGCTGCCTGGCCGATACCCCGAAGTGAGTAGTCGTTGACCGCCTCGCGGACCTCGCCGATGGCGCCCTCGATGCGCTCTTCGACCTCCTCGGAGACGTCGGCGTCCGGGGTGCCCTCGAAGTTCCGGTAGGCAAAGAGCAGCGAGCGGTACCAGAAGTTGCCCACGGTACCGACGAGTTCGCCGTTGACCTTCTCCTGGAAGGCGTCCCACGAGAAGTCGACGTCCTGCTGGAGGCCGCCGGTCGTCGTCAGGTAGTACCGCAGCAGGTCGGGGTGAAAGCCCTCCTCGAGGTACTCCTCGGCCCAGATCGCGCGGTTGCGGCTCGTCGAGAGCCCCTTCCCGTTGATCGTGATGAAGCCGGTCGCGGCGACCGCACGGGGGGCGTTGTAGTCGGCGCCCTCGAGCATCGCGGGCCAGAAGATCGTGTGGTGCTGGATGATGTCCCGGCCGATGACGTGGACGATCTCGCCGTCCTCCTTCCAGACGCGCTCCCAGTCGTACTCCTCGGTCCCGACGCGCTCGCTGTACTGTTTCGTCGAGGCAATGTACTCGATCGGGGCGTCGACCCAGACGTAGAGGACGACGTCTTCCTCCTCGGAACCGGGGTAGTCGATGCCCCAGTCCATGTCCCGCGTGAGACACCAGTCCTGCAGCCCCTCCTCGATCCACTGGCGGGGCTGGTTGCGCGCGTTCGAGGTCCCCTCGAGGCCGTCGAGGAACTCGGTGAGGTAGTCGGCGAACTCCGAGACCCGGAAGAAATTGTGGGTCCGTTCGCGGTACTCGGCCGGGTTGCCGGTGATCGTACTCTTCGGGTCCTCGACCTCGCCGGGCTCTAAGTGGCGCTGACAGCCCTCGTCGCACTCGTCGCCGCGGGCCTTCGCGCCGCAGTAGGGGCAGGTCCCCTCGACGTAGCGGTCGGGCAGGTACTGGTCGGCGTCGGGGTCGTAGGCGACCTGGATCTCCTTCTCGTAGACGTACCCCTCCTCGTCTAGGGTTCGGACGATCTCCTGGGTGAGTTCGGTGTTGGTCTCGTCGTGGGTGTGCCCGTAGTTGTCGAACTCGACGTTGAACTTCGGGAACGTCTCCTCGTACTGTTCGTGCCACTCCAGCGCGAACTCCGCGGGGTCGACGCCCTCCTGTTCGGCGTTGACCGCGACGGGCGTGCCGTGCATGTCCGAGCCGGAGACGTACGCGACCTCCTGGCCGAGCGTCTCGAGCGCGCGGCTGAACGCATCCGCGCCGATGTACCCCCGCAGGTGGCCGATGTGGAGGTCGCCGTTCGCGTAGGGCAACCCGCAGGTGACGATCGCGGGACTGTCCGTCGGAAAGTCGTCGGTGCTCATATCTGTGGTCTGTCGGTGGCGGGCGTAAAACCCGCCGGTTTTCGGTCGATCGTTCGAACGGGACGATCCGCGTCTGCGTCGGGACGAGCAGCCGGGTTTCGAGTCCGCGCGGCGACCGTATGACCGGTGGTTCGCGGCTCTCCTCCCGACGGCGCTAGCGCTGCCTCCGCATAGAACGAGCACCGATCGCAGCGCACGCTGTCATCGTACTCCGTCGTCGCTCCGGAAGCGACAAAAACCTACCGCGCACTCGCTCGAGTCACTCTCCCGAGTCGGAGCCCGTGGTCCAGACGTCCGGCAGTTGGCCGGCTCGGCTGCCCAGCAGCAACGCGAGACCGACGAGCATGGATCCGAAGAAGACGACGGCGAACGGCGCGCCCCCGAGGGGCAACACTGCCGCGACGGCGGTGACGACCCACGCCAGCCAGGCCAGCGCCTCCCAGGGCCGACCCCCGCGGAGCCGCCAGGTCGACAGCGACAGCAGGAAGCCGCCGAGCAGCGCCGCGACGACGGCCCCCTCGAGCACCGCCGAGGACGCGGCGAGACCGAGCACGCCGACGAGCGCGACGCCGTCGAGTCGGTCCATCAGTCGTCGCCGGCGACGGGAACGCTCGCGCGCACCTCGAGTCGGTCCAGATCGGCGACGAAGGAGGCGAGCATCTCGCGGGTGACGTGGGGCATGCAGACGACCCGGAGTTCGCCCGTCGCGGTCCGGGAGATGCGCCACCCCTTCGCCCGGAGCGCCTCGAACGTCGGTCGGGGGACCGACGCCGCGACCAGCGGCAGGGTCGGGTCGACGACCTCGTACCCGCGCTTCTCTAAGGCGTCGGCCAGCCACTCGGCGTTGCGCTGCGAGCGGAGGTACTGCTCGCGGTAGCCCTCGGGCCACAGCGTCCGCATTGCCGCGACGGCGCTTGCGACGCCGGCTCCCGAGCGGGTTCCCGTCAGCGTTGCCTGGGCGGTCGACTCGAGGTAGGGCGTGTCGACGGCGAGCTCGTCGAGCAGCGACTCCGAACGTGCGAGCAGTCCGCCCGCGGGCACGGCAGCCCGGCCCATCTTGTGGGGATCGATCGCCATCGTGTCGACGGGCGCGTGATCGAAGCCCCACTCGTAGTCCGTAAAGGGAAGGACGAACCCGCCCCAGGCGGCGTCGACGTGGAGCAGGGCACCGACCGAGTCGGCGATCTCGCCGAGTTCGGGAATCGGATCGACCCGACCGTACTCCGTGGTTCCCGCGACGCCGACGACCAGGGCGGTGTCGGCATCGACGCTGGCCCGAACCGCCTCGAGGTCCGCACGGTGGTCGTCGTCGGTCGGGACGAGCCGAAGCTCGACCTCGAGGACGTCCGCGGCTTTCTGGAAGCTGAAGTGGGCTGCTTCGGAGACGACGACGTTCGGTCTCGGCGAGTCGGTCCGCTCGCGGGCGATCCGGACCGCCTGGACGTTCGCCTCCGTTCCCCCGCTGGCGACGTAGCCGGCGGGGTCGGCCAGACCCGCGATCTCGCCGAGCAGGGCGACGGCCTCGTCCTCGAGGGCCGCGACCCGCTGGTAGGTGGCGGGGTCGCCGGGGTTCGTCGCGAGAAACCGTTCGGCCGCATCGCGCGCGTCCGGGTGGGGCTCCGTACACATCGACGAGAGGACCCGGTCGAACGCCTGCGGCTCCGCTTGCATATCACTCAGCAGTCGGGTCAGCCGCTTAGTAGTTGCGTTCCTTCCGGACGGTTCGTCCTCGAGGGTGGCGGTCTGCTCGAACGTGGCACGACGGGGTTGTTCGTATTTTCGAGGACGAACGGAGAGAGGGCGGCAGGTCGAAGCCGAGTAGTATCGTCCCGTGGAGCGTCGAAACGATCGAACGCGGGAATATCGAATTTCGGCAGGGGAGAATCGGGGACAGCCCCGTCGATAGGACGGTTGCCGAACGTACTGACTACCTTCGGTCCGAAACGACCGCCTGGTAGCCGACACGAAAGCGCGAATCGAGCGACTGTCCTCGATCAGCGTACCGAGTCGAGCAGCAGTTTCTGCTCGACGCGTTTGACCTCGTGTTGGACGTCGCGGACGGCGTCGATGTTCGCCGAGACCGAGTGGATCCCCTCGTTGACGAGGAACTGGACCATCTCGGGTTTCGAGCCGGCCTGGCCGCAGATGCTCGTATCGACGTCGTGTTCGCGGCAGGTCTCGATGACGTCGCCGATCAGCCGCAGCACGGAGGGGTGAAGTTCGTCGAAGCGGTCGGCGACGTGCTCGTTGTTGCGATCGACCGCGAGCGTGTACTGGGTGAGGTCGTTCGTTCCGAACGAGGCGAAGTCGATCCCCGCGTCGGCCATCTCCTCGACGGCCAGCGCCGAGGCGGGCGTCTCGATCATCACGCCCCAGGTGCGCTTCTCGGGGTCGATCCCCGCCTCGGTCATGAGCCGTTTGGTCCGGTAGACGTCCTCGGCGTCGTTGACCAGCGGGAACATGATCTCGACGTTGTCGTAGCCCATCTCGTACAGCCGCCGGAATGCCTCGAGTTCGTGAGCGAAGACGTCGGGCCGATCGAGCGAGCGGCGGATCCCCCGGTAGCCGAGCATCGGGTTGTGCTCGGCGGGTTCGTCCTCGCCGCCCTCGAGCTGGCGGAACTCGTCGGTCGGCGCGTCCAGCGTCCGGACGCGGACGGGACGGGGGTAGAACTCGTCGGCGACGCCGCGGATCCCCTGGACGAGCTCCTTGATGTAGGCGTCTTCGCCCTCGTCGTCGATGAACTTCGCGGGCGTCCGGTTCAGCGAGAGGATCATGTGCTCCGTTCGCAGGAGTCCGACGCCGTCGGCCCCGGTCGCGGCCGCCCGCTCGGCGGCCTCCGGAATGGAGACGTTGACCTTGACCTCGGTCGCGGTCATGGGTTTGACCGGGGACTGCGGGCGGACCTCCTCGACGGGTTCGGCCTCCTCGTCGGGCGAGACCGTATCGCCCTCGAGGACG
Source organism: Natronococcus sp. JC468 (assembly GCF_012163165.1). NCBI lineage: Archaea > Methanobacteriati > Methanobacteriota > Halobacteria > Halobacteriales > Natrialbaceae > Natronococcus > Natronococcus sp. JC468. The sequence continues at coordinate 246,617 of NZ_JAAVUO010000001.1, read as the reverse complement.
GCGCCCTTGTCGCCGTCGAGGGTGACGACCTGGCCGTCCTCCAGCGTCGTCGTCGCGTTGGTCGTGCCGACGATGGCGGGAACGCCCAGTTCGCGGGAGACGATGGCTGCGTGGCTGGTCATCCCGCCCTCGTCGGTGATGATGCCGGCGGCGCGTTTCATCGCGGGCACCATGTCGGGCATCGTCATCTCGGTGACGATGATGTCGCCCTCGCCGACCTTGTCGAGCTCGTCGAGCTTGGTGACGATCCGGGCGGCGCCACTGACCCGACCCGGGCTCGAGCCCAGGCCGTCGACTAGCACGTCGCCCGTTCCGGCTCCGGCCGCGCTCTCGGAGCCGTCGGCAGCCTGGGCCTGCGTCCCGCTGCCGTCGGTGATCCCCTCCGTGATGTCGCCGGTTTCGGTGGCGTCCGTCGCGTCGGCGCCGCCCTCGTCGATCGTCGTGATCGGTCGCGACTGCAGCATGAAGACCGCTCCGTCGCCGGACTGCGTCCGGCTGCTCGATGAGCGTTGCTCATCGCTGTCGAGAATTGCCCACTCGACGTCCTGGGGGGTGTCGTAGTGGTCCTCGACGCGCTCGCCGAGTTCGACGAGCCGCTCGATCTCTCCGTCCGAGAGGACGCGCGCGTTCCGTTTCTCCGCCGGAACCTCGATCTCTCGGGTCTCGCCGGTTTCCTCGTCTTTGGCGTGCATCACCTTCTTCTCGGCGACGGTGACGTCGACCGATCGGTCCTCGCGGGAAATGACGTAGTTGTCCGGCGAGACGGCGCCGGAGACGACGGCCTCGCCCAGACCCCACGCGGCCTCGACGATCATCGTCGGATCGCCCGTCGAGGGGTGGCTCGTGAACATGACGCCCGATTTATCGGCGTCGACCATCTGCTGGACGACGACCGCGATGTTGACGACCGAGTGGTCGAACCCCTTCTCCTGGCGGTAGTAGATCGCCCGCTGGGTGAACAGCGATGCCCAGCACTCCCGGACCCGATCGAGCAGGTCCGCCTCGGTGACGTTCAGGTACGTCTCCTGTTGCCCGGCGAAGGAGGCGTCGGGGAGGTCCTCGGCGGTCGCCGAGGAGCGGACGGCGACGAACGCCTCCTCGCCGTCCTCGCCGACCTGCCGGTAGGACGCGAGGATCTCCTCGCGCAGGTCGTCGGGAAACGGCGTCTCGAGGATGAGTTCCTGTGCGCGCTCGGCGGCTTCGGGGCGCCCGCCGCGGTCCGCCCCGCGGCCGCCGCCGGCCGCGAACAGCTCCTCGCCGATGTTCGCGTTCTCGATGAACGATCGGTAGGTCCCCGCAGTTACGACGAATCCGGGTGGGACGGGAAGTCCAGCGCCCGTGAGCTCGCCCAGAGAAGCTCCCTTGCCGCCGACCTGCTCGAGGTCACCGGCGCTGATCTCGTCCAACCAGAGTACAGCCATCTGTAGCTGGAAGGTCACCGGACCGGCTAAAGAAGGTTGCGAACGGACCGCACAATTCACAACTCGCGGTCGAATGAGTTTGCTCGACGGGCGGCAATTTTAGCGTGTTAGGGGACTGATACTCCGTGGAACGTCCCTGGCAGGGAGGATCAGGGCTCGAGGATCTCGTCGTCCTCGGCGTCCGGAACGGCGATGCGACCGTCGAGGGCCGTCACGCCGCGTCCGCCCACCCGGACGCGGTCGCTGACTCGGACCGAGACGGTTCCGGGTCGGTCGACGTAGTGGCCCTGCTCGAGGCGCAGCTCCTCGGGGAGGTCGTCGTCGAACGCGCCGAAGCGGTCGAGGTACGCGCCGACGGCCCCGCTCGCGGTTCCCGTGACGGGATCCTCGGGCACGCCGAGGCCGGGTGCGAACATTCGCCCGTGCAGCGTCGACTCGCGCTCGAGGGCGTCGAACGTGAAGAGGTAGATCCCGGCCGCCTCGAGCTCGGCGGTCAGCTCCTGGATCGCGTTCGCGTCGGGCTCGGCCGCGCCGAGATCCGAGAGGTAGGTTATCGGGACGATCAGGAACGGGAGTCCCGTCGAGGCGACCGCCAGCGGGATGTCGTCGCTGGCCCCCTCGAGCGCGGCCGCCTCGACGCCGAGGGCGTCGGCGACGCGATCGTAACCGACGTCGACCTCCCGGATCGTCGGTTCGTTCTGAGTCATCCAGACCGTGCCGTCGGCCTCGACCTCGATCTCGAGGACCCCGACGTTCGTCTCGAGGGTCGTCGTCCCCCGCTCGAGCCCCTCCTCACGGAGGTGGGCGTAGCTGCCGATCGTCGCGTGCCCGCAGAGGTCGACCTCCTGGCTCGGCGTGAAGTATCGGATACGGCGGTCGGCCTCGTCGCTCGAGCGGAGGAAGGCGGTCTCGCTCAGCGCCAGCTCCCGGGCGATCGCCTGCATCTGGTCGTCGCTAAGTCCGTCGGCGTCGGGGACGACGCCGGCGGGGTTTCCCGTCAGCGGCTCGTCGGTGAACGCGTCGACCTGCAGGACCCGAATCGTCTCCATACGTCGGCCTCGAACGGCCGCGGCATCAAACCATCGCCGTTCACCGGTCCCCGGTCGGCTGCACGGAGTCGGCGCAGGTCCGTCACCCGAGATCGCTCAGTCGCCGTCGGCTTCCTCGAGCGCGTCCGCGTCCGTATCGACGAGCTCCGAGAGTTCGCTCGAGTCGTGAGTCCCGACCGGCGGCAGGTTCGCCTCGGCCGCGGACGAGGTTTCGAGGTCCGTCTCCGCGTCGAGCCGCTCTATCTCCCCGGCCTCCCGCGGCTGGTCAGACCCCCACGGGGCCTGACTGCTTCGAGAATCGCGACGCGATTCTCGAACGTCCCGGTCGATCCGCATCGAGCAGAACTCGGCGCCGCACATCGAGCAGAACCGGGCCTCCTTGTAGTTGTCCTCGGGCAGCGTCTGGTCGTGGTAGTCGCGGGCACGGTCGGGGTCGAGCGCGAGGCGGAACTGCTCGCGCCAGTCGAACTCGTAGCGGGCCTCCGAGAGCGCGTCGTCCCAGTCGCGGGCGCCGGGGCGTTCGTTCGCGACGTCGCCCGCGTGGGCGGCGATCCGGTAGGCGGCGAGCCCGTCGCGGACGTCCTCGGCCTCGGGGAGGCCGAGGTGCTCCTTCGGGGTCACGTAACACAGCATCGCCGCGCCGGCCCGGGCGGCCATCGCGGCGCCGATCGCGCTCGTGACGTGGTCGTACCCCGGCGCGATATCGGTCACGAGCGGGCCGAGGACGTAAAAAGGCGCGCCGTCGCAGACCTCCTGTTGGCGCTCGACGTTCTCCGCGACCTTGTGCATCGGGACGTGTCCCGGTCCCTCGACCATCACCTGGACGCCGCGTTCCCGGGCGCGACGCGTCAGATCGCCCAGCGCGTCCAGCTCGGCGTACTGGGCCTCGTCGCAGGCGTCGGCCAGACTGCCCGGCCGCAGGCTGTCCCCCAGACTGAACGTGACGTCGTGTTCGGCGAAAATCTCGCAGATGTCGTCGTAGCGCTGGAACAGCGGGTTTTGCTCGCCGTGAGCCTCCATCCACGCGGCCATGATCGAACCGCCCCGCGAGACGATCCCCGTCTTGCGCCCGTCGGTCAGCGGCAGGTGCTCCGCGAGGATCCCCGCGTGGATCGTCATGTAGTCGACGCCCTGCTCGGCCTGAGTCTCGACGACCTCGAGCAGGAGGTCTTTCGTGAGCTCCTCGGGGCTTCCGGCTCGTTTCACCGCCTCGTAGAGCGGGACCGTCCCGATCGGCACGGGCGAGTGTTCGACGTGCGTTTCGCGGATCGCGCCGAGATCGCTCCCGGTACCGAGATCCATCACGGTGTCGGCGCCGTAGTGGACCGCGGCGTGGAGCTTCTCGAGTTCCGTCTCGAGGTCACTCGACTCGTCGCTGTTACCGATGTTGGCGTTGACCTTGGTCGCGAACTCGCGACCGATGATCATCGGGTCGAGCGCGTCGTGAGCGACGTTCGACGGGATCACCGCCCGTCCGTCCGCGACCTCCTGCCGGACGAACTCCGGATCGCGGTTCTCCCGTTCGGCGACGCGGTTCATCTCCGGCGTGACGACTCCCTCGCGGGCAGCCCGAAGCTGCGTTCGAACCATTCATTACCAAGTGATACCACCAAGTCATAAATATACGTCGTTGCGCGGTCGGTCCGTTCACTACTCAATCCTGCCGCCGGCGACCGCGACGGAGAACACGTCGTTCGCGCCGTCGGGGACGTCGATATCGACCGCGACCGCGCGTCGAAGGTCGTCGCCGCCGGCTCCCGGGTCGGGGACGTCGAACGTCCGGCGTTCGTCCGCGACCTCGAGCCAGTAGCTGCCCGGTTCGCTCGCCGTAACGACGACCGTCGCCCCGATCCGGGAGCGAGGACGGGGCGGCTCGTCGAACGTGAGCGACTCCAACTCGAGGATCGGACCCTCCAGAGCGACCTCGAGATCGGTCGCGAAGGTGGTCGTGTAGACGGGGGCGTCCCGCTCGTCGCCCGCGTCGTCGCCGTTTTCCTCGTCTCCGCCGTCGTCGGCCCCGTCGTCCTCGCCCGGCTCCTCGAGGAGGATCTCGACCCCGAGTTCCCGCTCGACGTTCCCGATCCGGTTGCAGATCGTCTGCTGGGCCGAGCCCGCGAACAGCAGGCCGACGAGCTCGCCGTCCTCGAGGAAGACCGGGGAACCGCTGTCGCCGCCCTCGGACATGTAGCCCGCGATCAGCTGGTCACGCAGCCGCACCGTCCCCTGCTCGGCGCCGAACTCGACCGCGACGCTCGCGCTCGTGGCCTCGACGGTGGCGCTGGTAACCCCCGTCGTCCGTCCCGTCTTGGTCACCGTCTCGCCGCGGAGTTCGTCGTACGCGTCCCGGCGGACGCCCGTCGGCCACGCCTCGTCGAGTTCGGCGTACCGATCCGACTCCCGCTCCGGGTCGACGGACCGCGCGGCGACGTCGACGCGAACGCCGTCCTCGACGGGGACGTAGCCGACGAGTTCGCCGACCTCGTCGTTGGGACCGCCGCCGTCGTGGGGCGAGGGCTGGAGGATCGACTCGCCGAGGTCGGCCGCGTTCGAGCGCGCGTAGACGTGATTGTTCGAGAGCCGAACGAGGTCGTTCGGTTCGATCGCCTCGTCCCAGAGCGCGTCGCCGTCTCCCGTAACCCGCGCGGGGTAGGGGCCCCCGGTGCCGGCGGTCAGGTTCGCGTTGGCCTCGCTCGCGCCGGCGGGAACCGGTCGCCGGCGATCGCTTCTTCCCGCCGCGGCCTCGGGAACCGCCTCGAGCGTCGACAGCGCGTCGAACCCCTCCCGTTCCTCGTCGTAGCCGGCGTCGACGACGTCGACGGTGACGTCGGCGTCGCCGACCTCGCGAACCCGTTTCTCGACGTCGTCCTCGTCCGCGAGCGCGTCGGGGGGCAGTTTTCGGGAGACGAACACCCGCACCTCCCGTTCGTCCTCGTCGTAGTCGACGCCGATGACGTTCCTGCACTCGAGCAGGTACTCGAAATCCTGGGTTGTGGGCATAAGTTGAAGTCATATCGTGTACGTACCGAACTCCCTTAGCTGTGCGGATGCGTCGCACGCCTCGAGGCGGCGCTCGATTCAGTCCAACTTATGAGGACGGGGCGAATTCCTTCGGATAGGTGGCCACCAGATGTCCGACCTACCGGACGATTTCGACTGTACGATAACGAACTGGGACTACATTTACAGCCTCTGTCGCGACGTCAGCGGCGAGGTTCGTCGTGACGAATTCGAGCCGGACGTCATCGTCGCACTCGCCCGCGGGGGCTGGTTCGCGGGCCGCTGTATCTGCGATTTCCTCGGTCTCGACGATCTGACGAGCCTGAAGATGGAACACTACGTCGGAACCGCCGAGAAAAGCGGCGAGCCGTCCGTTCGGTACCCGATGCCCGAGGGCAGCGTCGAGGGAAAGGACGTCCTCATCATCGACGACATCGCCGACACGGGGGGATCGATCGAGCGCGCCTACGAGTACGTCGACGAGCGCGACGCCGACGAGGTCCGCACCGCGACGCTCCAACTCCTCCAGACCAGCGAGTACGAACCCGACTACATCGGCGAGCGCCTCGAGGAGTGGACCTGGGTCGTCTACCCCTGGAACTTCATCGAGGACATGGTCGATCTGATCTCGGGAGCGATGGAGCGGGCCGACCAGGAGACGTTCACCAGCGAGGAGATCCGCCACTACCTCTCGGAGTTCCACAGCATCGAGCGCATGGAGATGGAGATCGCCCAGCCGGACCGCCTCCAGGAGGTGTTGCGGGAGATGGATCGGCGGGACGTCGTCGAGATGGTCGACCACGGCGAGTGGGCGCTGGTCGAGTAGTCGACCGACGTCGGTCGCCGACGCTCCGAACGGTACCGAGATCGTCTCCGAGCGTTCGCGTTCGAGGACGCGCCTCGAACGGAGTTGCCCCGTCTCACGCTGTCGCGGCCCGCGCCCGAGAGGACTACCGACGTACGAAACCGCTCGAGACACGTGAACGGCCGGAAGACGGCCGATTATTCGACCGACTGCGCCGTCGCGGGCTCCTCGTCGGTTCCCCGTCGGGACCGCTCCTCGCCTTCCGCGTCGACGAGCGACCCCTTCCACGTACCGCGGGCGAACCACGCGAGCGCTGCGAGCGCCCCGATCACGTCGCCGGCGACGACGCCGAACCAGATGCCGGCCGTTCCCCAGTCGGCGACGAAGATGAGGACATAGCTGACCGGAACGCGCGCGACCCAGAGCGTCACCACCGAGAACACCAGCGCCGTCTTCGTGTTACCCGCGCCGCGGAACGCCCCGAGGATCACCTGAAGGACGCCCATGAAGACGAACATGGCCGCCGCGATCCGCAGGTAGGTCGTTCCGTAGGCGAGCGTCTCCGCCCGACCCGCCTCGTCGGCCGTCAGGAAGACGCCGACGATCGGCTCGGGGAACAGGACGGCGATCGCCCCGGCCGCGAGCATCACCCCCGCGATCGCGCCCGAGGCGATCCAGGTCGCCCGCTCGGCTCGCTCGGGCCTGCCAGCGCCCAGGTTCTGGCCGACGACGGTGTCGGTCGCCTGACCCATTCCCATCGCCGGGAGAAAGGCCAGCGAGATGAGCCGGTTGCCGAGCCCGTAGGCCGCGACGACCGCGGGCGGGAACGTCGCGACCATCGCCGTCATCCCCACCATCGCGAGCGAACTCATCGACTGTTCCGCCGCCGTCGGCACGCCCAGTCGAACGATTTTCGAGACGTACTCGAGGCGAGGAACGAGGTGATCGGCCTCGATCTCGGGACCGACGTCGGTGCACCACAGGAGGTAGAACCCGATCCCGGTCGCGATCGCCCGTGAGAGGACCGTCGCGACGGCAGCGCCCTGGATCTCGAGGCGAGGAACCGGTCCGACGCCGAAGATCAACAGCGGGTCAAGCGCGAGGTTGAACACGACGCTGACGAACATCACGCGCATCGGTGCACGCGCGTCGCCGTAGCCGCGCATCAGCGAGACGAACACGAAGAAGCCGAACAGAAACGGCGCGCCGAGGAAGAACACGCGCATGTAGTCGGCCGCGAGCGGAACGATCCGTGCCTGGGTGTCCGGGTCGGCGGGTAACAGCGCGAGCATCGGATCGGTTACGAGGTAGCCGACGATTCCGAGGGCGATCGCGACCGTTGAGATGATCGAGATCGTCTGTCCGGCGATCAGTCCGCCCTTCCCGCTCTCGGCGCCAGTGTGCTGTGCGATCAGAATCGCTCCCGCAGCCGTGAACCCGCCGCCGACCGAGATCAGCAGGAAGATCAGCGGGAACGCGAGGCTGAGCGCGCCGACGGCGTCGGGCGAGAGCGCGCCGAGCCAGAACGTGTCGCCGACGTTGTACGCGACCTGCAGGAGCTGGATGACGATCAGCGGCCAGGCGAGGCGGAACATCGGGCGGACGAGACCGCCCTCGGTGAGCGCCCGTTCCCGTTCGGGTCCCCCCGCGGGATCGTCCTCCGTCTCGCTCGTCGGCGCGGCTCCGTCGGCATCCGGATCGGAGGACATTACGAATCGAAATACGCTCGGCGTACTTGAACTCTCGTGGGCAGTGGTAGCAGGGGCCGAACTCGAGCCGCGGAACCGACCTCCGTTCGGTTTCGTCAGCCGTCTGTATCGTACCGTTTACGTCCCCGCCCGTTCGACGTCCGTTTATGACCATCGGAGTTATCGGCGGCAGCGGGATCTACGAGGCACTGCCACTCGAGAACGTCTCGACGAAGTCGGTCTCGACGCCGTACGGCGAGCCCAGCGAGGACGTCACCCTCGGCGAGCTCGGCGGGAAAGAAGTCGCCTTCCTCCCGCGTCACGGCGAGGACCACCAGCACACGCCGACGGGAGCGAGCTACCGGGCGAACATCTACGCGCTGAAGTCCGTCGGCGTCGATCGGGTGATCTCGACCAACGCCGTCGGCAGCCTCCGCGAGGAGCTGCCGCCCCGGACGCTCGTCGTCCCGGACCAGATCTACGACCGAACGAAACACCGCACGCCGACCTTTTTCGGCGACGGAATGGTCGTCCACATGAGCTTCGCCGAACCGTACTGTCCGGCGCTCGCCTCCCATCTCGCCGACGCCGCCCGCGAGGCCACCGACGCCGAGGTCGCCGAGGACGGGACCTACGTCTGTATCGAGGGGCCCCAGTACTCGACCCGCGCCGAGAGCGAGTTCTACCGTGAGCAGGGGTGGGACATCGTCGGCATGACGACCGTCCCGGAAGCGAAACTGGCCCGCGAGGCCGAACTGAGCTACGCGACCGTCGCTGGCGTCACCGACTACGACGTCTGGAAGGAAGACAGCGAGGTCACCCTCGAGGAGGTTCTCGAGAACGCCGAGGCCAACCAGGAGTCGATCAACGCCGTCGTCGAGCATGCGATCCGAACGATGCCCGAGGACTTCGAGAGCGAGGCCTGGTCGGCGCTCGAGGGGACGATCAACACGCCCTCGGAGGCGATCCCCGAGGAGACCCGCGAGCGAGTCGATCTGTTGGCCGGCCAGTACCTCGACTGACGACCGTCGATCGACGCCAGTTCATTTCGCGGAACGGTTTTCGTTCGGAAACCGGTCCGTTATCGACCGCGTAGCCGCCTCGTAACGATCGGATAGTGAGTCCCACGTTCCACGGGTGGCCGACGGAGTCGGCGACGGGACCGTTATCAGGATCTTATCCGAGTTCTGCGACCGCATCGCATACCAAATATCGTTGGAACAACCCCTATCACCGTTTCCCCCGTTCCTCCGTGTAGGAGACGCAAGCCGCCGAAGCGACCGTCGATCGCGAAGTGCAACAGTTGTGCACTTTTTAACCGATTAATTTTCCGTTAGACTGTACTCTACACAAATATATTCAGAAAATAAGATTGTCAAGGGAAGTTTTATGTATGTTCGGATACCAGTAGTGGAGTGAAGAGCATGACCCTCGAAACTGACCGTTCCGCCCACACATCGGACGACGCGGAGGAGATGGAGTCCGACGAGCCGCCGGAGCTCTCCAGCGACGATATCTTCCACCTTCTCCAGACGAACCGCCGTCGGGACACGATCCGGTACCTCCTTGAGGAGGAGGGTGCAGTCAAGATGCGCGACGTCGCCGAGTACGTGGCCGCCCGCGAGAACGACACGACGATCGCGGAGCTCTCTTCGACCGAACGCCAGCGCGTGTACATCCCGCTGTACCAGTCCCACCTCCCCAAACTCGACGAGGAGGGCGTCGTGGAGTACAACCAGCCTCGGGGGATCGTCGAACCGACGGATCAGCTCGAGATCTTCGCCCCCTACATCGAGGCGACCGAGAAGGGGACGGCGGAGCTCGACTCCCGACTCGCGAGCGATCGTGCGGTCCGGGAGTATTACGTGACCGCGGTCGCCGCGAGCGCGAGCCTGCTGTTGGCCTCCGCGGTCGGACTCCTCCCGATTCCCGGCGTCGCCCTCGCGGCGATCATCACCGCGCTGTTCGCGCTGATCACGCTCGTGACGAACTTCTCGCAGTTCAGGGAGTCCGCGAGCAGTCTTACCGCCCAGTAGTACCGTTCTTTCGTCCGCGTAGTTCGTGTGTACGGCAGGGTCGTCGAACCGGTCGCTCAGTTCGCGACCGGTTCGACTCGATCGCCGTCCGAGTCGACCCGCCGAACCCAGAGGTCGCCGAACAGTTCGTCCTGCTCGAGCGCGATCGCTCCCCGGTGTGACAGAAAGAGCACGGCGAGATACGTCATCACGCGCGACCCGCCGGCGTCGTCGATCTCGGCGTACAGAACCTCCTCGCGGCCCCGGTCGTAGCGCGATTCGAGTTCCGCCTCGACGTCGTCGATCACCCGCTCGATGTCCTCCTCGTGGGTCGTGTGCGTGACGTCGTCGCTCGTCGGCTCGTCGTCGACGCGAAACCGATCCTCCGCGTGGTAGCTCAGCTCCTGGACGCCGCGGTCGTACCCCCGCGGGGAGTCGCTCGTATCGTAGCTCCGGGAGTCTTTCCACCACGTGTCCCGTTCGGCCTCCCGGAGGTCGCGAACGAGCTCGTCGAGCGTCTCGGGCTTTCCGCGAGCGTGTTTGCGCTCGAGACGGCGTTCCATCTCCGCCTCGAGTCCCTCGACGGGGTCGAACGCCGGCCCCTCGCCCGGCTCCGGATCGGGTCCCTCGTTGGCGAAGGGCGCCTCCCAGGGGGGGAGCTCCTCTTCGTCGGGCTCGTCGGGGCCGAACAGCTCGTCGCTTTTCATCCGCAACAGGACGCTCGCGTAGAACAGCGCCCGACCGGAGGTCCGCAGGTCGGCGTCGTCGAGCGCCTCGAGGAACCGATCGGTCACCTCGACGATGTCGATGTCCCAGGGATCGATCTCGCCGTCCTCGGCGAGCTGGACGAGCAACTCGACGGGCTCGACCTCCGCGTCGTCTCCGTCCTTCGCCGACTCGGGGTCGTCCTCCGCCGACTCGAGGCCGTCGAACTCGAACACCGACTCCGCGTCGCCGGGGCGGTCGCGGTCGCCGTGGCCCGCGATGTCGAGCGGGATCTCGCCGTCCGCGTTCGGATCGTCAGTCATCCGCGGGCACCTCGTCGCGGTCCCCGTCGCTCAGGTCGATCCCAGTCACTGCGCTGACGTTGTCCCGCTGCATCGTCACCCCGATCGCCCGTTCCGAACGATCGAGCATCGCCGAGCGGTGCGAGACCACGACGAACTGGGCCCGGCCCGCCAGCTCCTCGACCATCTGGCCGACCCGCTCGGCGTTGACGGCGTCGAGGAAGGCGTCGATCTCGTCGAGCGCGTAAAACGGCGCCGGATTGTGCCGCTGGATCGCGAAGATGAAGGCGAGCGCGGTCAGGGACTTCTCGCCGCCGGACATCGCATCCAGTCGCTGGATCGGCTTGTCGCCGGGCTGGGCCTTCATCGTCAGCCCGCCCTCGAAGGGGTCGTCCTCGTCCTCGAGGTGAAGGGATCCGGTCCCCTCCGAGAGCTGCTCGAAGATCTCGGTGAAGTGCGCCGAGATATCCTCGTAGGCGTCCATGAACGTCCGTTTCTTCTGGGTCTCGTACTCCTCGATTCGGTCGCGGATTCCCGCCGCCTCCTCGACCAGCGTCGCCTTCCCCGCCTCGAGTTCCGCAAGCTCCTCGCGGACCTCCTCGTACTCCTCGATCGCGAGCATGTTTACCGGCTCCATCGCCTCCATGTCCGCCGTCAGAAGCTCGATGGTCTCGAGGACGGTCTCGTGATCGGGCACGTCCTCGGGATCGTAGTCGCCGACCTCGTCCTCGAGGCTCTCGATCTCCCACTCGAGGTCCTCGAGCCGTCCCCGCTTGTCCTCGAGTTTGCTCTCGACGGCGTTGACCCGATCCTGCTGCTGGTCGCGTTTCGTCCGAGCGTCGGCGAGCTCCGCCTTGAGCTCGCTCCGGTCGTCTTTGAGTTCGGTCAGCTCCTCCTCGAGTTCCGCGACGGCCTCGTGTTTCGCCTCGAGTTCCTCGCGTTTCTCCTCGATCGTCGCCTCGCGATCGGCGATCCGGTCCTCGTGGTCGGCCTTCCGGTTCTGGGCCTCCTCGATGTCGTCGCGCAGCTCCTCGATCGCGTCCTCGGCGTACTCCGTCTCCAAGCGCAACTCGTTGAGCTCCCCGTCGAGCTCGTCGATGCGGTCCTCGCGGTCGTCGATCTCGGCCTCGAGTTCCTCGATCTGTGCGGTGAGCTCGGGGATCTTCGAGTCTTCGAGCTCGGCCTCGAGGGCCTCGATGTCGGCCTCGATCTCCTCGATCGCCGCCGTTTGTGCCTCGATCCCGTCGGCGATCTCGGTCATGCGCTCGTCGACCGACTCCCGTTCCTCGCGCAGCTCCTCGAGTTCGTCCTCGCGGTCGGCGATCGCTTCCCGGATCGTCTCCCGGTCGTCCTCGATGCGCTCGAGTTCGCTCTCGATCGAGCGGACCTCGTCGGCCGCGTCGGTCTGTCGGTCCCGGGCGTCGTCGAGACGCTCCTCGACGCTCCGGACGTCCTCGCGCAGCGACTCCCGTTCGTCCTGGAGTTCGGTGATCTGGCTCGCGACGCGCTCGAGCTGTCCCTCCCCCCCGCCGGTAAAGGAGTACCGCGAGCCCTTCCGGGAACCCCCGGTCATCGCGCCGCTTTTCTCGACCAGGTCGCCGTCGAGCGTGACCATCCGGTAGTCGCCCGTGTACGAGCGGGCCGTCTCGAGGTCCTCGACGACCAGCGTGTCGCCCAGCACGTACGAGAAGATCCCCGCGTACTGCTCGTCGAACTCGACCAGATCGTACGCGAAGCCGACGATACCGGGATCGGTCGGGGCCGATGGCAGGCGGCGCTCGTGCATGTCGGTCATCGGGAGGAAGGTCGCGCGCCCGGCGTTGCGCGATTTCAGGTGTTCGATACACCGCTGGCCGACGCCGTCGTCGTCGACGACCACGTTCGCGAGTCGCCCGCCCGCGGCGGTCTCGCAGGCGACCGCGTACTCGCCCGGCACCGACCCCAGCTGAGCGACCGCGCCGTGGACGCCGTCGAGCCCCGCGTTGAGGATCGTCGTCACCGCGCGGCCAAAGGAGGAGTCGCCGCTCTCGCCGGCTTTGGCCTCGAGCTCGGCGTACTCCTGTTGTTTCGACTGGATCTCGTCCTCGACCGCCTCGAGGTCGGACTGGACGTCCCGCTTCTCGGCTTTCAGGTCCTCGACGACGTCCGCGATGTTTTCGCGGTTCGCCTCGGCCTTCCGTAGCTCGCGCTCGAGGTCCGACTCCCGCTCCTCGAGTTCGGGGAGTTCCTCGCGTTTCTCCTCGAGTTCGGCCTCCGTCTCCTCGATGGCGTTCGAGCGCCGCCGGGCCTCGTCGAGCAGGCGATCCTGTTCGCGCTGGAGGTCGTTGCGCTCGGTTTTCGCCTCCTCGAGGTCGTCCTTGCGTTCGGCCAGTTCGGCCTTGAGTTCGTCGAACTCGGTGTCGACGGCCTCGATTTCGGCCTCGAGTTCGTCGCGCTCGGTCTCTCGCTCCTGGATCTCCGTTTTGATCGAGGCCTTCTCGAGTTTGTGCTCGCGAACCGCGTCCTCGAGCTCGTCGATCTCCTCTTGCTTGCGGTCGATCTGGACGAACGCCTCCCGGCGGTCGGACTCGGCGGCCTCGATCTGGTCCTCGCTGGCCTCGATCTGGTCCTCGAGCCGCGAGATGTCCCCCTTGAGCTCCTCGATCTCGCTTTTGATCCGGAGCTGTTCGTCCTCGCCTTTCCGCTCGATCTCGGCGTTCAGGTCCTCGAGATCCTCCTGGAGGCGAACGACCGTCCCCTGGCGTTCGTCCAGCGTTCGCCGGCGGTCCTCGAGGTCGTCCTCGAGGTCGTCGACCGCGTCCTCGAGGGTGTCGCGTTCCTCGCGTTTCTCCTCGAGCTCGCTGGCCTTCCGGTACCCCTCGTACTCCTCCTTCTCGCGGCGAAGTCGTCGGTAGCGAAGCGCTTCCCGTCGTTCGTCCTCGAGCTGGTCCAGTCGGTCGCGTTTCTCCTCGATGCGGAGTTCGGCCTCGTCGATGCGCTCCTGGACCGTCTCGAGCTCCGCGAAGGCGTCTTCCTTCTTGGCGTCGAACTCCGCGACGCCGGCGATCTCGTCGATGATCTCCCGGCGGGCGTGGGGCGTCATGTTGATAATCTCGGTGACGTCGCCCTGCATGACGACGTTGTACCCCTCGGGGGTGACGCCGGCCTGCGCGAGCAGGTCCTGGATGTCCGAGAGGTTCACCGAGCGGTCGTTCAGGTAGTAGTAGGAGTAGTAGTTGTCCTCGGTCTCTTTCACTCGGCGACGGATGCGGATCTCGTCGACGTCGCCGACGTCGTCGCTGCCGGCGGCGTTGACGATCTGGGAGCGCTCGAGGGTCCGATCCGAGTTGTCGAGGACGACCTCGACGACCGCCTCGCGGGGGCCCTCGGACGAGGAACCGTCCTCGTGGCCGGGGTTGTAGATGAGGTCGGTCAGTTTCTCGGCGCGGATCCCCCGCGTCCGGGCCAATCCCAGCGCGAAGAGCACGGCGTCGATGATGTTCGACTTGCCGGAGCCGTTCGGCCCCGTGACGACCGTGAAATCCTCGTAGAACGGAATCTTGGTCTTTCTCCCAAAGCTCTTGAAATTATCTAAGACGAGCGCCTTGATGTACATACCCTTCTCGAATCCTCCGTCAGCTCGGCCGCCGCGGGTCGACCGTCGGTGCGGACGTGCGGTTATGCGACGATAATGTCGTCGCTACCTGAGTCTTCCGCTTCGTCGGCGTCGCCCTCGTCGGTCGCTTCGGCCGTCTCGTCGACGTCGTCGCCCTCGGCCTCGGTCGGCTCCGCGCTCGCGCTCTCCTCGACGGCCTCGCCGTCCTCGCTGCGTCGCTCCGGAACGCGCGTCGGCGTGTCGGCGTCTAACTCCGACTCGAGGACGCGGATTCGTTCTTTCGCTTCGATAAGTTCGCTAGTCAGTCCCTCTACGGTCGACTCGAGTTCCGCGACGGTCGACTCGAGCTGCTCGACGCGGTTGTTCGGCATACCTCCTAGGGAATGGTCCGGAACCATAAACGTACGTCAGACACAACTAACAGTTCTGGTAGCTTACCGAAATCGGCCGCCGGGTCAGCGCTCCCCGCGGTCGTCCAGTTCCTCGATGGCTCCGAGCGCGGCGTTCAGGATCTTCCGTTCGCTCCGTCGGAGGTTCATTGAGACGGCGGTTTTCGAGATATCGAAGTGGTCGGCGAGCTCGTCGAGCGTCGTCTCCCGGGGCGTCTCGTAGTAGCCGTTTCGGGAGGCCGCCTCGAACGTCTCCCGTTCGGTGTCGGTCAGCGACCGACAGCCCTCGAGCAGCCGGCGCGCGCTGTCCGAGTTCTCGAGCAGATCGAACAGCGTCGTCGGCCCGAACTGGTCGCGGTCCTCGACCGCGTAGTCGTTGTGGCGCTCGAGTTCGGCGAGGGTTCGGTCCTCGGCCTCGTCGTCGTCGAACCCGACGTGCCAGCGCTCGCGGCCGTCCTCGATCCGAAACGGGCCGGTGATGTAGCCGTCGTTTCGCTGGATCGCCCGCATGGCGTTGGTCTGCTCGATCGTCGTCCCGATCTGGGCGACGTCGTCGCGCTTCGAGAGGATGTAACACTCCCGCATGTTCGGGTGGTCCCGGAGCTCCCGAAGTCCCTGATCCAGCGCCCCCGCGGATTCCCCCCTCGCGACGAGTCGCGTCTCGAGTTTCTCGGCGTCGGTGTCGAGCTGCCACTGGACCGCCGAGAAGGCGACGTCGACGTCGTCGGTGGTGTCGATAAACGGGCAGTCGTACTGCCGCATGTCGAGATCGAGGTCGATCATCACACGAGACGGAGTAGCATAATAAGAATATTAATCGTTTGCATTTGCGACGCGTCACGGACCGGCGCCCGTTGATATGTTAACGGGGCCGCTTTAGCTGGTTGCGGTCCAGATACACGGTATGTCACAGGAACACGTGAGCCCGCCGACGGTCACGAACGACGACATCCACAGGATCTCGGACGACGCCTTCACCGAACGGAACGTCTGTCTCGTCACCGGCGGCGGCTCCGGCATCGGTCGGGCCACCGCGCTGGCGGCCGCGGGCAACGGGCTCACGGTCGCGATCACGGACATCGACGAGGACGGACTCGAGGGGACCGTCGCCCGCGGCGCGGAGCTCGACCTCGAGGGGAAGATCGTGCCGATTGTGGGCGATCTCACGGTCGACGACGACATCGAACGGATCGTCGCCGAGACCGCCGAACTCGGCGATCTCAAGTACCTCGCGAACGTCGCGGGGATGCAACACATCGACTCGATCGAAGACTTCCCTATGGAGACCTACGATCGGCTCCACCGGATCATGCTTCGGGCGCCGATCTACCTCTCGAAGCGCTGCGTTCCGCACTTCCGGGACACCGAGGACGGCCGCGGCTGCGTGGGGAACATGGCCTCGGTCCACGCTCACTACGTCACCAGCGACAAGGTCGCGTACAACGTCTCGAAGTTCGGGCTGCGCGGGCTCACCCAGTCGATCGCCGCCGAGGGCGACGGCGAGATCCGCGCGTTCTCGGTGAGCACGGGCTACGTGAAGACTCCGCTCGTGACCGCCCAGCTCGAGGACACCGCCGAGCAACGCGGCATCAGCGTCCAGGAGGTGATCGAGGACGTGATGCTGGGCCAGTCCAGGGTCACGGAGATGATGGAGCCGATCGACGTCGGCAACCTGTTCGTGCTCGGCTTTTCGGATCTCGGCCGCCACCTCGACGGCGGCGACCTGTTGTTTGATGGGGGCATGACGCTAACCTACGAGTGAGCGACGATGGCAGGAAACACCAGTCTCGAGGACGTCGACGAGGTGGTCCACGAACCCAGCGGGGAGTTCGTCGAATCGACCAACGTCGCCGCGTTCATGCGGGAGTACGGGATCGACGACTACGAGGAGCTGATCGAGCGCACGACGACCGAGGTCGACGGCGAGCCCGAGAGCGGGGTCGACTGGTTCTGGGACGAGCTGGTCGACTACCTCGGACTCGAGTTCTACGAGGCGTACGATACCGTCAGGGACGACGGCGAGGCGCGAAGCGCCTCGGACGATGCGAGCGGTGAAACCGCGAGCCGCGGGGGCCCCCAGTTCACCGACTGGTACCCCGGCGGGGAGCTGAACCTCGCCCACAACGTCGTCGACCGCCACGCCGCCCGCGACGAGGAACGGCGAAACAAGGTCGCCACGATCTGGGAGGGCGAGGACGGCGAGGTTCGGGAGGTCACCTACCACGAGCTTCGTCGCCAGTCGAATCAGGTGGCCAACGCCCTCGAGGAACGCGGGATCGAGACGGGCGATACGGTCGGGCTCTACATGCCGATGGTTCCCGAGGTCGCCGCGATCCTCTACGGCTGTTTCAAGGTCGGTGCGATCGCGGTGCCGATCTTCTCGGGGTTCGGCGTCGACGCCACCGCGACCCGGATCGCCGACTCGGAGTGTTCGGTGCTGTTTACCGGCGACGGCTTCTACCGCCGCGGGAGTCCCGTCCGCCTCAAGGGGGCGGCCGACGAGGCGATCGAGGAGGCCGGCTACGTCGAGGACGTGATCGTCTTCGACCGACTCGACACCAGCAGCGACGCCAGTAAGAACGACGTTCCCTGGACCGACGGCCGCGACGAGTGGTGGGCCGACGCCGTCGAGGCGGCCGACGACGAGTACGAGACGAAATCGCTCGACTCGAGCCAGGAGTCGATGCTGCTCTACTCGTCGGGAACGACGGGCAAACCCAAGGGGATCGTCCACACGCACGCTGGCGTGCAGGTCCAGTGTCCGAAGGAGGTCTACTTCGGAATGGACCTCAAGCCCTCCGATCGCTTGTTCTGGGTCTCCGACATCGGCTGGATGATGGGTCCCTGGACACTGATCGGGACCCACACCTTCGGCGGCACCGTCTTCATGTACGAGGGCGCGCCCGACCACCCGCAGCCGGATCGGTTCTGGGAGATGATCGACCGCCACGAGCTGACCCAGTTCGGGATCTCGCCGACGGCGATCCGCGCGCTGCGAAAGCACGGAGACGACTGGCTCTCCGGCCACGACCTGTCCTCGCTTCGCCTGCTGGGATCGACGGGCGAACCGTGGGACCCCGAATCCTGGCGGTGGTTCTACGAGCACGTCGGGGGCGGGGAGTGCCCGATCATCAACATCTCCGGCGGGACCGAGATCTGCGGCTGTTTCCTGATGCCGATGCCGACCGAGCCGCTGAAGCCCTGCACGCTGGGCGGCCCCGGCCTCGGGATGGACATCGACATCGTCGACGCCACCGGCGAGTCGGTCCGGGAGGACAACGAACGGGGCTACCTCGTCGCCCGCGATTCGTGTCCGTCGATGACCAAGTCGCTGTGGTCGGGCGACGAGCGCTACCTCGAGGAGTACTGGTCGCGGTTCGACGACATGTGGAACCACGGGGACTGGGCTCAGAAGGACGCCGACGGCTTCTGGTTCCTCCACGGACGGGCCGACGACGCCCTGAATGTCGCGGGCCGCAAGGTCGGCCCCGCCGA
This sequence comes from Natronococcus sp. JC468, assembly GCF_012163165.1. NCBI lineage: Archaea > Methanobacteriati > Methanobacteriota > Halobacteria > Halobacteriales > Natrialbaceae > Natronococcus > Natronococcus sp. JC468. The sequence goes on along the minus strand of NZ_JAAVUO010000001.1, from coordinate 228,156 downwards.
GGTCGAGGGCGCGCTGATCGACCACGAGGCGGTCAACCAGGCCGCGGCGATCGGCGCCCCCGACGACACCACCGGGACCGCCGTGGTCACCTACGTCATCCTCGAGGCGGGCCGCGAGGAAAGCGACGAGCTCCGCGAGGAGCTACGCGCCCAGGTCGGCGAGGAACTCGGCAAACCGTTCCGTCCGCGCGAGGTGCTGTTCGTCGACGAGTTCCCCAAGACCCAGTCGGGCAAGATCATCCGCCGGGCGATCGAGGCGACCTACACCGGCGAGGATCTGGGCGACATGAGCAGCATCGAGAACCCCGACGCGCTCGAGGACCTCGAGGACGCGCGCTGACGTCCGTGTAGAACCGTCGCTCGGTTCGAGGCCGATAAATCGGGGACGGCGTCTCGACGGAGAGCGGGTTGGGTCGTCGTGCTCCGTCGTCTCCCGGCGTTCCGTCCTTCGTCTGGCGTCCTCGATCGCGCGCCCCGACGGCTTCACGATCGGAAGGCGAGCGGACGGTCGGGATCGCCAGTCGTTACGTTTTACCTCCGCGGGCCCGAACCGAGGTCCAATGACTGCCCAGACCGTCCAGCAGGGCGACCTCGTCACCGTCATCGGGCTCGAGGTTCACGTCCAGCTGGAGACCGACACGAAGATCTTCTGTGGCTGTTCGACCGAACAAAGCGACGAGCCAAACGAGAACGTCTGTCCGGTCTGTCTCGGCCTCCCCGGTGCGCTGCCCGTCCTCAACGAGGCCGCCGTCGAGGCCGCGGTCAAGGTCGGGAAGGCGATCGACGCCGACATCCCCGAGGAGACCCGCTTTCACCGGAAGAACTACTACTACCCCGACCTGCCAAAGAACTTCCAGATCACCCAGTACGACGAGCCGATCTGTGCCGACGGCGAACTCGAGATCAGCGTCGAGGGCGACCGCCGCACGGTGACCGTCAAGCGGGCCCACCTCGAGGAGGATCCAGGGAGCCTGCAACACGTCGGCGGTGGCGGCGGGATCGACTCCGCGGAGTACACGCTCGTCGACTACAACCGAGCGGGGACGCCGCTGATGGAAATCGTCACCGCGCCCGACTTCCGCAGCCCCACCGAGGTGCGCGCGTTCCTCGCCGAACTCGAGGAGGTCCTCGAGTACCTGGGTGTCTTCGACGCCGAACGGGACGGCAGCCTGCGGATCGACGCCAACCTCTCGATCATCCCCGCCGAGGAGATCGACGGCGAGGATACCACCGAGATCGGCGCCGAGGCGCTGGCCGCGGCCAACCGCACGGAGGTCAAGAACATCTCGAGTCACAAGGGCGCCCAGAAGGCCTTAGCCTACGAGGAGACCCGTCAGAAGAACGCGATCCAGCGCGGGCGCGCCGTCGAGCAGGAGACCCGCCACTGGGACGAGTCGCGGGGGATCACGGTCTCGATGCGCTCGAAGGAAGAGGAGAAGGACTACCGCTACTTCGAGGAGGCCGACCTGCCGCCGCTGCGGGTCTCGGGCTGGAAGGAGGAGATCACCATCCCCGAACTCCCCACCGCGAGACGCGAGCGCTTCGAGGACGAGTACGGTCTGAGCGACGAGGCGGCCTCGAAGCTGACCTCGACCAAGCAGGTCGCGGACTTCTACGAGGACGTCGCCGGGGAGTACGACCCCGACCTCGCCGCCACCTGGGTCGCGGACAACCTGCTGGGCGAGCTCAACTACCGCGACATGGAGATCACCGCCATCGAGGGCCGGCTCGAGGAGGTGACTCGCCTGGTCGAACTCGTCGCCGAGGACGAGATCACGGCGAAAAACGCCCGCGAGACGGTGCTGCGATCGATGCTCGACGACGGCCGAACGCCCGACGAGGTCGTCGCCGAGGAGAGCCTGGGCAAGACCGGCGAGGACGAGGTAAAGCGGGCGGTCGTCGAGGCCGTCGAGGAGAACCCCGATGCCGTCGACGACTACGAGTCCGGCGACGACGGCGCGATCAACTTCCTGGTCGGCCAGGTGATGCAGAAGACGGGGGGGAGCGCGGATCCGGGCGACGTCAACCAGCTGCTGCGGGCCGAACTCGAGGACTGACCCGTCGGATTCGTCGATCGGTGAACGATCACTGCAACAACACTTTTCGCCTGTCGCCTCGAAACGGACCGGTATGCTCCGGAACGGAATCGATCGACTCCGCGAGTGGCTCGCCGTCGAGGACTCCGACGGGCGCATCGAGGGATCGGGCGATTCGATCGCGTCGCCCCAGCGCCGACGGTCGTCGGGGGCCGAGCGCGAGCGACTCGCGAAGATCGCCGAGGAGCGCCGGAACGAGGACCCGTAGCTCGCGCACTCGGCCGACGCGGGTTCCGGTACCGCTCGAGTTATCACCGATCGTCGAGTGACTCCCCCGTATGGACAGGATCACGCTGGGTAACGAGGAGTTCGAGGGACGGAACAACGCCTACGTCCTCGCCGACGGGGACGAGCTCGCGCTGGTCGACACCGGGGTCGCGACCGACGACATCCGCACCGACCTCCGGGACGGGTTGGCCAAGCGGGGCTACGAGTTCGCCGACGTCGACGATATCGTGCTCACGCACTTCCACGTCGACCACGCGGGACTGGCCGGCGAGATTCAACGCGAGAGCGATGCGACGGTGTACGTCCACGAGGCCGACGCGCCCCTGGTCGAACAGGACGAGGCGGCCGTCGCCGCCCTCGAGGAGCGTCGAGAGGCGCTGCTCGAGGAGTGGGGCCTCCCCGAGGACGTCCGTGCAGAACTGCGCTCGTTCCTCGCGGACGCGACCCACCTCGAGGGGCCGTCCGCAGAGCCGACTCCGATCGAGGACGGGACGGTACTGGAGGTCGGGGGAACGACCCTCGAGACTGTCCACGCGCCCGGCCACGCGGCGGGGCTGTGCTGTTTCGAGATCGGCGACGGATCGGAGACGAGCCGCGGCGGCGAGGCGGCCGACGGGGGATCGCGAACCGGTGGCGAAGCCTTTGTCGGCGACGCCGTCCTCCCCGTCTACACGCCGAACGTCGGCGGCGCCGACGTCAGGGTCGAGCGTCCCCTCGAGCGGTACGCCGAGACGCTGCGGACGTTCGTCGACCGGGGGTACGATCGGGTCTGGCCGGGCCACCGCGACCCCATCGAGGAGTCGTCCGAGCGCGCGCGAACGATCCTCGCACACCACCGCGAACGGTCCGAAAACGTCCTCGACGTCCTCGAGGAGCACGGCCCCGCCGACGCCTGGACGGTCAGCGCCCACCTGTTCGGCGACCTCGAGGGGATCCACATCGTTCACGGCCCCGGCGAGGCCTACGCCCATCTCGATCACCTCCGCCACGAGGGTGTCCTCGGGTACGCCGACGGCGAGTACCACCTCGAGGAGCGGCCGACCGATCTCGAGGCGCTCGTCTAAGTTCCCTCCCGAGCCGTCGGGAAGGCGAACACGGACGAGATAGCCGTCACACGGGTTGGCTACAGCTCAGACGGACGACGTTAGACCCCCGTCGACCCGAACGTTCTGACCGGTGACGTAGCTCGAGGCGGGCGAGAGCAGGTACGCGACCGCGTCCGCGATCTCGGCGGTTCGCGCCGGCCGTCCCATCGGGATTCGCGATCGGGTCTCCTCGTCGACGTCGTAGCTGTCGACGAACCCGGGCTGAACCGTGTTCATCCGGATTCCCTTCGCCGCGTACCGGTCGGCGTAGAGCTTGGTGAAACTTCCGAGCCCGGCCCGGAGCACCGACGACACGGGGAACTCGAGCGACGGCTCGAACGCCGAGAACGTGGAGATGTTCACGATCGACCCGCCGCCCTGCTCGTCCATGATCGGTGTGACGAGCCGAGCCATACGGACGACGTTCAACAGCGCGAGGTCCATCCCCTCGTACCACTCCTCGTCGGAGATCTCGAGGAGGTCGCCCGAGGGCGGGTGACCCGTGTTGTTCACCACCGCGTCGACGTGCCCGTAGCGTTCGTAGGTCGTCTCGACGAGGGCCGCCAGGTCGTCGGGGTCGGTCACCGACCCCTCGAACCCGTCTCCGCCGAGGTCGTTCGCGACCTCGACGGCGCTGCCCGACGGCGACAACAGCACCGGCGTGTACCCGTCCTCGGTCAGTCGCCGGGCACACGCCTCCCCGATACCGCTTCCGGCCGCCGTCACGACCGCGACCTTCCGGTCGGTCATACGACCACTACCTCGGCACCCCTGATAAAGATCGGCCCGCTGTTCGGACCCGGTCCCAGTCGGGTTCGAAGCCGACGGTCGACTCACCTCCAACGAACCGCTACAGCTCCCGCAGCGTCTCGAGGTCCCGCTCGTCGTGGCCGCAGATAATCGTCGCGTCGTGGCGTCGTCGCTCCTCCTCGAGCAATCGGTGGCTCTCGAACCAGGAGCGTTTTGACCACAGCAGGCTGCCGCCCATCGGGTGTTCGTCCTCGTAGTTCTCCCGGACGTAGGCCTGGTCGCCCGCGATCAGGACGGTGCCCGCGTCCTCGAGTTCGAGGCGAACCCCCAGCAGGCCGGGCGTGTGACCCGGCAGACGGACGAACTCGAGGTCGCGAAAGCGCTGCTCGCGGTCGCCGTGGACGATCTCCCAGTTCAGCTCCCGGTCGAAGTCGCCTGCGAGGTAGGCCTCGTCGCCCGCGTCGGTCGTGGCGCTGTAGTAGGCGTGTTTCAGCTCCCGCTCGTGGACGACGATCGGGACGTCGGTCCCCTCGAAGGCGTACAGTCCCCCGGCGTGATCGAGATGAAGGTGGCTCTGAATCACGCAGTCGATCTCCTCGAGGGCGTACCCCGCCGACTCGAGGTCGTCCTCGAGCGGGCGGAGCCCGGTGTGTTCGAAGGCAGCGTACAGTTCCGCGGGCCAGTGGCCCGAATCGGCCTCGGGGTGGGAGCCGGTATCCCAGAGGATCGTCGCCTCGGGGTGATCGATCACGAGGTTGTAGACGGGACCGTCGACCATCGTCGTCTCGGGATCGGGGTCAGCGGCCGTCCCCACCGTGTGGCCCTCGATGATGTGGTTAGCGTCGGTCGTGATCGTGCCGCGCTCGATCGGGGTGAGGGTCGCGTCGACCATACCGGGCGCACGGACGGTCGGCAGTTATCAGTACCGACGCGCCGGGCGTGCGAGCCGCGCCGGGACCGCGCTCCCGCGAGGGCGATCGGTCGGCGGATCCGCGCTGGAAATGCCTGCCGTAGCGGTATCCGTCCGCCGTCGTATCGAAGCGTATGGTCAGAGTTTCGACGGTCGTCATCCTGGTCGGCGTGGCGCTGCTAGTACTCCCGGTTCCGCCCGTTATCACCGCCGCTCTCGCCGTCCCGGTGATCCTGGCGGGGATCGCACTTCGGGTGCTGACGGAGCTGTAGCCGGCTCGAGAACGCCCCCGACGGCTACCGCGACGGGTACGACTTTCAGTGTCGGTTCCCAACGACAGGGTATGACGCAGACGCCGCGAGCCGTCGTCGCCGGCGGCGGGCTCGCCGGACTCGTCGCCGCCCGGCACCTCGCCGGAGCGGGACTGGACGTAACGCTGTTCGAACGATCCGGAAACGTCGGCGGCCGTGTCTGGACGCACGAGCGGAAGGGGTTTCGGTTCGATCGTGGGTTCCAGGTGCTGTTTCCGTCCTACCCCACGGTGCGGCAGGAACTCGAGTTCGACACCCTTGACCTGCGCCCGTTCGCGCCGGGGGCGTGTATCGCCCGCCCCGGGAGTCGGTCGACGCTGTCGGACCCGATCCGGGATCCGCGGGCGCTGCCCGCGACGCTCACCAACGAACACGTTTCGACGGGAGACGCGCTGCGAATCGCTCGCCTCGCCCTCGAGCTGGTCCGGCGGGACCCGGAGGCGATCTTCGAGGACCCCGGACCCGATACGACCATCGAGTCGTTCCTGCGCGAACGGGGGTTCTCGGATCGGTTCGTCGAGGAGTTCGTCGCGCCGTTCTACGGCGGGATCACCCTCGACCGATCGCTGTCGACGTCGAGTCGGGTCTTCGAGTACACGTTCCGGGCCCTGCTGACGAGCCGCGCTGCCGTGCCCGCGACCGGGATGGCCGCGATCCCCGCCCAGCTGGCCCAGAAGGCGCGGGTCGCCGGCGCCAGCCTCGAGTTCGGGACGGAGGTGACGGCGGTCTCGAGCGACGGGGAGGAAGCGACGGTGACCGCCGTGGGCGAGGAGTACAACGCCGACGCGGTCGTGGTCGCGACCGACCCGCCCGCGGCCCGGGAGCTGACCGGCGTCGAGTCGATCCCCACCGACGCGCGCGCCTGCGTCACCCAGTACTACGAGCTGCCGGGCGGAACCGGCCTCGAGACGGGGAAGCGACTCCTGTTGAACGCGACCGAGGACGGGCCGAACCACCTCGTCCCCCACAGCGAGGTCGTCCCGGAGTACGCCCCCGACGGCACCGAGCTGATCAGCGCGACCTACCTGGGCGAGCGCGAGGAGAGCGACGACGAACTCGCGGCGACCACCCGAGAGACCCTCGAGTCGTGGTACCCCGATCGACGGTTCGACGCGCTCGAGACCCGCCGTACCGACCGGATCGAGTTCGCCCAGTTCGCGCAGCCGCCCGGAATCCACGAGCGGTTACCCGGCCCGCGGACGCCCGGCGGACCGGTTTACCTAGCGGGCGACTACACCCGGTGGTCGTCGATCCAGGGCGCGATGAAAAGCGGCCGAGTCGCGGCGCGGGCGGTACTCGAGGACCGCTAGAGGCGTTCCCGGACGGCGACTCCGTTCATCACGAGCAGGGCGGTCGCCGCGGCGACCTCGAAGGAGGCGAGCCCGAGGAGCCACAGCGAGAGCGCGACCGCGGTAAACGCCGGCGCAACGGCCGGCACGCCCGTCCGAATCGCCCGCAGGAACCGGGGCGTTCGGCCGTCGTCTCGTCGATCGGTTCGCCCGTCGGGCCCGACGGCGGTGCGTCGGCCGACCCGTGCGTCGGTGGGTTCGTCGGTTCGACGGACGGGCTCGAGCCCGCCCTCGTCGCGCTCCCGTTCGGCCTCGCGGCGGGCCTCGTCCGGCGCCAGGAACTCGGTGCCACAGCGCCGGCAGCTGATGTACCGCCTCGAGAACGGCGTCGGATAGTCCGCCGGACAGTTCGGGCAGACGAGTCGGTCCGCGACGGGGCGGTGGTCCGCGCGTTCGGCCATCGTAATACCGAAAATATGAACGCACTGGTATATGTCTTCCCGTAGTTACAGTCACTAAATTTTATAACTCAGTCGAGGAATTGCCGCGACGCTTCGAGCGGCGGAAACCAGAGGGCGTCGCCGCTCGAGCGGTCGTAGACGGCGGGATAGCAGTCGTCGAGGCGGTCGACGAACGGGGACTGGAGGTCGGACGATCGGAGCCTGTTGATCGTCCGACCGCTCGCGAGACGGGTGAACGACGGCAGGACCAGAGTGGCCGCCCGGTCCGCCGTCGCGGGCTCGTACAGGAAGCAGGGACGCTTTCGTCCGTCGATCTCGATCGCCGGGTGTTCGTGGCCGACGACGTACCGGCTCGCGTCCGCGGCCGCTCCCGACGGCGGCTCGTGACCGTGACTGACGACCGTCTCCCCGTCGGCCAGCCGGTACGCCGGGAACGTCTCGCCGTCGAAGACCGACTCGAGCAGCGCGTCGTGGTTTCCGGGCGTGACGACCAGCGACGCGCCGGCGTCCTCGACGCGGTCGACGAGCCGGGCGAGCGAGCGCTCGACGCCCCGGGGAATCCGGGAGAAGGAGTGCAACAGATCTCCGGCGACCACGACCGTCTCCGGATCGCGGGCCGAGAGCAACGCCTCGAGGCGGTCGCCGACGTCGGTCGCCTCGCCGAGCGGGGCCTCGATCCGCGATGTCGCGTCGCGCCCGAGGTGGACGTCGGCGACGACGAGCGTCTCCGGGCCGGGGAAGTAGACCGCTCGGCCGTCGAGTTCGAAGGGAACCTCGACGGGCTCGGTCATGGATCCCGGGGACCGCCGTCGGTCCGGACGTCCGCACCGAGGGCCGTCTCGAGGTCGTACTCGGTGCCGGTTAGCACGAACAGGACCTCCTCGAGGGGCTCGAGGATCTCCGGCAGGAGTTTGACGACCAGGTAGGTGATCCCGACGAGGGCGACCACCGAGAGCGTCTGGGAGATGTAATTGTGGGCGACGAGGTAGGAGACGCGGGCCTCCTCGGCGCCGAGGTAGGTCGTGACGAAGGAGACGACGACGTCCTGCTGGAACCACCCCCAGGGAGTCGCCAGCCCGATGAAGACGTTTCGGACGAGGTTCAACAGCCAGATGACGCCGATCGCGAGCGCGAACGCGGCCAGCTTCCGGCGCAGCGGGGCCGCCACCGCGGCGATCAGCCCGCCGAAGATCGCCATGCTCCCGAGCCCGGTGCAGGCGAGCACGATGTAGGTGGTTCGCCCCGTCACCGTCTCGTCGGGATCGAAGGCGAACCGGCTCTCGTATCCGGCGGCCCCTTCGCTGAGACCGGGGCTGTACCCGAGCAGCTCCATGCCGTAGTGGGTCTGGACCGCGGTGGTCTCGATCAGCCACTGACGAACGAACGGGATCGTCTCGGCGGGCAGATAGATCAGCCCCATGAGCGCGACGGCCTTGGTCAGCACGAACAGGGAGTCCCGACCGCTCCAGAGCAGGTAGCCGGTGTAGGCACACAGCGGCAGGGCGGCAAGCGCCAGCACGGTCTGGAGCGGGCTCTGCGCGTCGGCGTAGTAGTACGGTACCATCGTCAGCCAGTAGACGCCGAACAGCAGCCAGGCGGCGCCCGCGAGCGGGCGGGCGGGCAAAGCGGTGTCGGAGCGACGAACGAGCAACGCGATCCCGAAGGCGGCGATGGCGATCCAGGCCAGCGCGTCGATCGGCATAGTTGCCTGCAGCGTCGACGCGAGCGTCTCGCCGCCCGCCAGGACCGCGACGGCGTCGAAAGCGACCGACGGCGCGGAGGGCGCGGACATGATCGTCCTGTCCGACGGACGCGTCTGGCATGAGTTTGTTGCCTCGCCGACCGGTCCCCGGCGACTGCGTACTTTTTTGCCGCACTGGGGGCAACTGCCCGTATGGTCGACGTCCTCGACAACAAGCGGGCTGCGACGCGGTTTCGGATCCTCGTCCAGATCGCCGAGCGCCAGCCCGCCGTCAGCCAGGGAGAGATCGCCGAGGAAGTCGGCGTCACGAGCCAGGCCGTCAGCGAGTACATCCGCGAACTCGTCGACGACGGACTCGTCGAGAAGGAGGGCCGATCCCGGTACCGCGTCACGAAAGAAGGCGTCGACTGGCTCTTTCAGGCCGCCGACGACGTGCGCCGGTTCGCCGACCACGTCACCGAGGACGTCCTGGGCGCGATGGGCGAGGACACCGCGATCGCAGTCGACGACCTCGAGCAGGGCGACGTCGTCTCGCTGTCGATCGAGGACGGGCTCCTCCACGCCGAACCCGGCGAGTCGGGTCCGGCGACGGGCGTCGCGACGACCGACGCCGCGGCCGGCACCGACGTCGGCGTCACCAGCTTCGAGGGCGTCATCGACCTCGAGCCGGGAACCGTCACCGTCCTCCAGGTACCCGCGGTGCGCTCGGGCGGCAGCCGCGAGATCGGCGCCGAAACCGTTAGCGCTCGCTGCGAGGAGGCCGACCTCGTCCTCGCGACCGGGGTCGAGGCGGTCGTCGCCTGCCGGCAGGCCGAAACCGAGCCCGCCGTCACCTTCGCCGTCGGCGAGGTCGCGGCCGACGCCGCCGAGCGGGGGCTCGCGGTCACCGCCGTCGCGACGACCGACGCCGTCGGTCGGATCACCGACACGCTCCGGGACGCCGACGTCTCCTACGAGGTCCTCGAGGGGTGATCCGTTCGTCGGGCGCGACGGCGAGACGCCCGCGCTATCGGTCGGCGTGGGGCCACTCCGACTCGGAGACGAACTCGGTCCCGCCACAGCAGCCACACGTTTCGGGTACCTCGTACCGGTAGCCGGCGTCGGTGTGCGCGGAAACCGTCCCGACGTGCACGACCTGACACGCGGTACAAACGTACTTCTCGGGAATCTCGGGAGTGTGGGCCATACTCGAGCTACGTCCGCAAGGGAAATATAACGCCAGTGTCGCTCCGGGTGGGGCCGCAACGTCGGCTCGCAGCGTCCGACGATACCCGCACGGAGTCACGAACGCCGCGTGGGACACCTCAACCGATGTAGCGCAGGTCGTCGTCGGTCGGGACGTCCATCTGCTGTTGTTGCTGTTCCATCTCCTGGATCTTTCCGATGACGTCTTCCATCTCGTCGGCGCGCTCGTCGAGGCTCTCGTAGTCGAGTTCGAACCCGAGCATCCCCTCGAGCACCTCGAGCACCGCGCGGGCGCTCTTGGGGTCGACGAGGTAGCCGCTGGTCTCGCCCATCAGACAGGTGGCCTCGAAGCCGCGGCGCTCGCCGAGCCCGAGGAGGAGTCCGGAGACGCCGACGATGCCGCCGGCGGGCTCGTCGTCGCGGAACTCGACGCCCGCGTCCTCGAGCGGTTCGATCAGCGACTCGTCGGTGACGGCGCCGACGACGGCGTACTCCTCGATCAGCTCGCCGGTCGGAACCCCGCCGAGCGCGTACAGCTCGCTCGCGCCGAACTCCTCGGCGATATCGAGAAACGCCGACGCCAGCGCGTAGTGGCCGTCGTTCGTCTGGGCCTGGTGGTCCCCGGTCAACACGAGCAGATCCCGCCCGTCGGGCACCGAGACGGCGTGGATCTCGGCGCAGGTCAGCTCGGCGACGCCGTCCTCGATGCTCACCTTCGGCGGGAACTCCCGGGAGTAGATCCGCCGAACGAGCGTGCTCTCGCCCTCGAGTTCCTCGAGCAGGTGCTCGGCGGCGAGGCTGCCGACGTGTCCAACGCCCGGCAGCCCCTCGACGAGTACGGGGTCGTCCAGTTCGACCTCGGCGACCGCGTCGATCTCGAGTTCGTCCATACCGTATCAGCGACTGCGACGTTTAAGAGCGCGTCGGTACTTCCCGTGGGAATCCTCGGGATCGAACGGGGCCGGCGCGCTGTTTTCGGCGTCGGCGCCGCAGTCGGGACAGGTCGAAGAAAGGGTGTACACCGGGCGGTCGTGGGCGTCGCGCCACGCCGAGCAGACCCGGATGTCCGATTTCATTCGTCGTCGGTGCGTCGCTCGCGGTGGAATTCGCCGGAGCCGCCCTCCCCCTCGATCGCGGCGACCGCGCGTCGGGCGCTCTCCTCGAGCTGGGATTCGGCGGTCTTGTAGTTGGGCGCCTGGACGTTGATCCGGTACTCCGGAGCGCCGACGTAGCTCACCTCAAGGTCGACCTCGTCGGGAACCTCCCCGTTACCCTCGGCGGCCTCCAGGGCGGCTCGGATCCCGTCGACGCCGCTCGGGGAGCCGTTCTCGAGGTCGACGTAGCCGGTGACGGTGACGTACGGCACCGACACGTTCTCGCGGGCGGTTTCGACGATCGCGTCGATCTCACCCTCCGAGAGGTCGGTGTCCTCGAGGGCCTCCTCGCCGTGGATCGCCGCCTGCTTGAACCCGTCGTAGAGGCTGCCGTGGACGCCGATCAGTTCGTTGGCGATGGCGGTGTAGGTCTCGTCGTCGGCGTCCTCACCCAACGCCAGGGCCATCCAGTTGTCGGCCTTCTGCTCGTTTTTCCAGTCCTGGATCTTGTCGGAGCGCTGGTGGTCGTTGACGTCCTTGAGCGAGAGGTCGATCTGCTGGGACTCGGTGTCGACGTCGAGTACCTTGCAGACGACGATCTGGCCCTCGCGGACGTGATCGCGGACGTTCTTGATCCAGCCGCTCGCGACCTCGGAGATGTGGATCAGCCCGCGCTGGTCCCGGTACTCCTCGAGGTCGACGAAGACGCCGAAATCCTCGATCTCGTCGATCTTGCCGACGACGAGTTCGCCGGTGTCGGGCCAACCGCTGTATTTCATCGTGACTCGACTGTTTCGAGGATCTCGTGGTCGATTTCGGCCTTGCCGCCGGTCGGTCGCGCCAGCGTCGTCCCGCAAACGGCGCAGGCGACCTCCGAGGAGGCCTTGCCGAAGACCGTCTGTTCGTTCTCGCAGTCACCGCAGCGGACCGAGTAGAAGTTTCCTGCCATTGTGATCACTCCTGGAACTCGATTCGGCCGGCGCGCCATCCCTCGCGGAGGTGGGCCTTACCGCACTCGTTGCAGCGGTACTTGAGGTCGGTCTTCTTGGTGGGCTTTTCGCCGCCGGGAACCTTCGAGAAGCGACCGGAGTTGCCGATCGTCGCGGTGTTGCGCCGGGTGCGGCGAGCGTCCCACTTCATGCCCGAGGACCGACCGGTTCGGGACTTCTCGACCTCGTGCTCGTGGTGTTCGTTGCAGTGCGGACAGTACGTATTGAATCGGCGTGGCATCTGCATCGTTATCTCACTTGGCGTGGCCTACGGCAGCGCCGTTTAAAACCCGTTTGGTTCGTCCTCGTCGTCGGGCGGTCCCTCGACCTTCGAAGCGTTTAATCCCCTCTCGCGTAAACCTTCCCGCATGAAGCGTCTCATCATCCACGGGGATCCCGGCATCCGGAAGGGGGCCATCGTCGACTACGACGGGACCGAGGTGGTGTGTTTCGCCGTCAGCCGTAACGGCGAGTGGCACGGCCCCGACGAGGTTCAGCTGTGGTGTACCGTCGGCGTCGAATCGGAGTTCGAGGACTTCGAGAAGCGAAACTTCACGCCCCACTTTCTCGACGTCGACCGCGTCGACGCCGAAGACGTCGAGGTCGTCCGTCCGAAGGCCGACCTCGAGGTCTGAGCCTCGAGCCGCGGCGATCCCCCGTTCTGATCAGCCACGAGTCCCGACTCCGACGGCGACAGTCCCCGTCGAGGCGCTTCGAACGCGGGCCGACGCTTGCTCTCGGCGAGCCGGTTCGCCGCGCTCTGGCAACCGGCGACGCATCGACCCTCGAGCGACGGCTCCGACGTCCGCTACTCGAGGACGGGCTCTCCGAACGGACGGCAGCTCGTTCGGGACCGGACTCGAGGGCCACCGTGCCCAGACGGCCCGCACGAGTCGACGACAGAAACCCACATACGGCGTCCGAATCACAACCCTTAACTAGCGGACCGCGTTACGAGGAAGTAGCGGGATGGGATAGCCAGGAGATTCCGGCGGGCTCATAACCCGCAGACCGGTAGTTCAAATCTACCTCCCGCTACTTCTCAGGGATTCGACGACGAACGACGAGCACGGCGAGAAGCGAGTCCGGAATCCCCGAAAGCCGTACAGAGTAGATTTGAACCGAGGTAGTCACAGCGTCCGAGCGAAGCGAGGACGACCGTCTCCCTGCGGTTCCACACCTCCCTGCCGTTATTTTCGAGGGGCTCGACGACGGCCCACGAGACGGAACGAAGCGGATCCGGAACCCCGAAGAGCGTTCCTCCCACCCGCTACCGTTCGGGTGTCTCGACGGGAAGCGAGCGTCGCTCGGCCCTAGGCGTCGGGAAGCAGCGGTTCGTACTCCTCGTGTTCGAACGAGCCGAGGTTGGTGCCGTCGATCGTCTTCCAGTGCGTGTAGAGGACGCCCTCGTCCCTGGCGGCGGTGATCATCCCGCGTGCGAGCGCCAGGTCGTACCGCCCGGCGATCAGGATCGATCGCTCGGCGGACGGATCGATGAGTTCCGTGACCAGGTACACGTAGCCGCCGATCGAGGCGCCGTAGGCCAGATACTCGGTGAACGCTTCCTCGTCGTAGGTCTCGGCGAACTTGTCGGCGTCGTTGTCGGGAACGACGTGCACCAGTCCGAATCGGTCCGGGTCGCCCGTATCGCGACTCACGGTGTCGGTCTGTGCGGCCCGGACGGTGAGGACGTCCCACCCGTCGTCGCGGCGCTGTCGGGCAATCGCGTCCATGTCCTCGAGGGTCTGTTTCCAGGCCTCGGTCTGGGCACCCGTGGGATCGCGTCGGCGTTCGGTTCGCGGGTCGCGGGCGCGCGCGTCATCATTCTTCATATGCTATCGTCCTTCATATGCTATCGTCCGAGGGAAGGCGGTTAACTTTTTTCCGAAGCGTCCTGGCGAGCTCTCAGGCGACGCCGAAGACGACCTCCATCAGCAACGACAGCAACAGAACCAGCAGTCCCCCGAGTAACAGCTTGCCCGCGGTCGACAGCCGTCGTTCGGGACGAGGCGGCGCGGTCCACCTGGCGGGAGGCAGCGCTCGAGCGACCGTCTGAAACCGCGTCGGCGGGCCGCCGGCCGTCGGATCGCCTCGCGTCCGGGGATCGGCGTCGACGTCGTCGGGCGAGGACGGCCAGAGCCGAACCGTTCCGTAAGCCAGGAGGAGCCACCCGATCAGAAAGAGGAGCGTCTTCGCGCGGACGAGTCCCCCGCCTGTCGCGACGCTGAGCACGAGGCTTCCCGCCCCGGCGAACAGCGCCACGGCGAGGGCGTAGGCGAGGCCGTCGGCCCAGATCCGGCCCCGTCGGCGCAGTCGGTCCCTCGAGTCGGCGTCCGGCATCGCTACCGGTGGCGCCGGTCGAGGACCGCACCGGGAGAGCGGTACCCCTCGTCGTGGCGGTGACAGTAGCTGCGGTGTTCGCCGTCGCCGGTCGAGTAGTACTCGGGCGTCTCGGCCTCGCAGACGCTCCCGAAGGCGTCGTGGTACACCGCGAGCGCCTCGTCCTCGTCGCGGTTTCGGGCGTGGGTCTCGATCTCGTCGAGGGCGGACTGCACGTCCGGCGGAACCTCGAGGTCGCCGAACAGGTCGTCGTACAGCTCCTCGATCGAGCCGAAGCGAGTGTCCTTGCCCACGGCGGCGCGGACGCGCTCTCGCACCGACAGCTCCGCGCGTTTGCGCTCGCTGAGGGTGTTTTTCAGCGCGTTGAGGCGAGTCCACAGCTCGTCGTCGAGCGCCCGGAACTCCTCGGGGCGGATCCGGGTCGGACACCGCGTGCTGAACGGACACCCCGACGGCGGATACCGCGGGTTCGGCGGCGTTCCGTGGAGCGTGATCCGCTCCCGGTCGCTTGTCGGGTCGGGTTCGGGGATCGCCGACAGCAGGGAGTGGGTGTAGGGGTTCGAGGGGTTCGCGAACAGCTCCTCGGTCGGGCCGATCTCCATGACGTTGCCGAGGTACATCACGGCGACGCGGTCGCAGATGTGTCTGACTACCGAGAGGTCGTGCGCGATAAAGAGGTACGTCAGCCCGAACTCGTCCTGGAGGTCCTCGAGCAGGTTGATGATCTCGGCCTGCACGGAGACGTCCAGCGCCGAGACTGGCTCGTCGAGCACGACGAAATCCGGCTCGAGCGAGAGCGTCCGGGCGATGCTGATCCGCTGGCGCTGGCCCCCGGAGAACTGGTGGGGGTAGCGGTAGTAGTGTTCGCGCTGGAGGCCGACGGTGGCCAGCAGCTCCTTGACCCGCTGGCGCCGTTCGCGCGGGGTCTTCCAGTCGTGCACGTCGAGGGGCTCGCGGACGATCTCGCCGATCGTCATCCGGTCGTTGAGGCTCGACTCGGGATCCTGGAACACCATCTGGGCGTTCCGACGCCACTCCTGAAGTTCCGACCCGTCGAGTTTCGTGACGTCGACGCCGTCGAATAGGACGTCCCCGGCCGTCGCCTCCTCGAGCTGGAGGAGCGTCCGACCGAGGGTCGTCTTCCCGCAGCCGGATTCGCCGACGAGGCCGAGCGTCTCGCCGCGGCGAATGTCGAAGCTCACGCCGTCGACGGCCTTGACCGGCGTCCCGCCGAGCAGCCCGCCCTCGTCGTAGTAGGTCTTGAGGTTCCGGACGGAGATCATCGCGTCCTCGTCGCTATCGGTCGATACGTCGGCGTCCGAGTGGATCGTTTGCTGGCTCATTCGGTATCGCCTCGAGTTTCGGTATCGGCCCGGCGTCGGTGTCTGGCGACCGCCTCCGCGGTCGGCAGCTCCTCGGGGTAGAGCAGACAGGCCGCGGTGTGATCGGTCGCACCCTCCTCGACGGGGACGGAAGCGGGGTGGACCGCCTCGCAGTCGTCGAACGCCTTCGGGCACCGCGGCGCGAACCGACAGTGAGTCGCCGGCTGGTTCGGCGTCGGCACGTTCCCCTCGATGGTCTGCAGTCGATCGCCCTCCTGGCGTCCCGGGATCGACTGCAACAGCCCCCGGGTGTAGGGGTGTTTCGGATCCGCGAACAGGTCGTTCACGCCCGCGGTCTCGACGACCTCGCCGGCGTACATGACGTTCACGCGGTGGCTGATCTCCGCAATGACGCCCATGTCGTGGGTGATGAACATCATCGCGAGGTCTCGCTCCTCCTGCAGTTCCGCGAGCAGGTCGAGGATCTGGGCCTGGATCGTGACGTCCAGCGCTGTCGTCGGCTCGTCGCAGATCAACAGCTCCGGCTCGCAGGCCAGCGCCATCGCGATCACCGCCCGCTGGCGCATCCCGCCGGAGAACTGGTGGGGGTACTCGTTGACCCGCCGTCTGGCGTCGGGAATGCCGACGTCCTCGAGCAGTTCGGCGGCCTCGCGGGTCGCGGCCTCGCCGCGAAGCCCCTGGTGGAGACGAAGCGCCTCCTTGATCTGGTTGCCGACGGTGTAGACGGGATTGAGGCTCGTCAGCGGATCCTGAAACACCATCGCGATCCGTCCGCCGCGCATGCGCCGCTGGGCCTCGTCGTCGAGCCGCGTGAGCTCGACGAACCCGTCCGCGATCGAGGACGGCGACTCCGGGGAGCCGTCCGTGACGAACACGCAGTCGTCGTCGCCGACGCCGAGGGCGTCGCCGTAGCCCGCCGCCACGACGTCCTCGAGGGGCACGTCGTCGGCCCGCTCGTAGCCGAGGTCGGTCGGGCGGACGTCGACGGCCGCCCGGGCGAAGAAGTCGTTCGGATCGTACTCGGCTCGCAGCGACTCGAGGTCGACCGTTCGGTTCGGGAACGCCTCGGCGTACTCCCGGACGGTCTCGACGTGGCCGAATCGGATGCTGCTGCCCTGGAGGATCCGGCCGGGCGAGTCGATCAGCCCCATGATCGAGCGGGCGGTCACGCTCTTGCCCGAACCGCTCTCGCCGACGATGCCGACCGTCTCGCCGGGTCGGATGTCGAAGCTGACGTCGTCGACGGCCCGGATCGTCTCCTTCTCGGTGAAGAAGGCGGTCTGCAGGTTCCGGACCTCGAGGATCGGTTCGTCGCGTTCGGCCGTGATTCGGGGAGATTGTTCCAGAGACATCATCCACCACCTCCTGCCGCCGCGGCACCGGTGTCGTCCGTGTTGGCGTCGCCGGCGGCGGCCTCGGGATCGATCGCGTCGCGAAGCCCGTCGCCCAGGGCGTTGAACGCGGTGACCACGAGGACGATGACGAGACCGGGGATCGTCGCGACGTGCCACGACGACGTGGAGACGAACGACTGGCCGTCGCTGACGAGTCGGCCCCACTCGGGGGTGGGAGCGTTGATACCCAGCCCGAGGAACGAGAGAGCGGCGGTGAAGATGATCACGCCGCCGAGGAGCAACGAGCCGTAGATCATGATGTACCCCGCGATGTACGGGGCCATGTGTTTTCGCATCGTGTTCGCCGGCGTCTGCCCGTAGCTCTTGGCGGCGTCGACCCACTCCTCCTCGGCGACCTGGAGCGAGGGGCCGCGGATCGACCGCCACATGCCGGGCCAGTAGACGAACGCGAATATCAGCCCGAGGAGGACGCCGCCGTTGAGCGGTTCCGCGAGCACGTGGTTCCCCTGGTCGAAAATCACCGACAGCATCATCACGAGGAGGAACGCGGGGATCGAGATGATCGAGTCGCTGGCGATCACCGTCAGCACGTCGACGATCCCCTTGTAGTACGCCGTCAGCAGCGACATCGTGACGGCGATCAGCCCGCCGAGACCGATGGCCAGCAGGCCGATGACGAGCGAGGTCTGGGCGCCGTACGCGAGGTGGGTGAGCATGTCCTGTCCGTTCGGCGTCGTTCCCAGCGGCGCCCAGCGGTCGTACTCGTCGTAGCTCATCGGGCCGACCGTGTTCTGCCCGTCCGACTGGGTGTCGAGGTTCGCGTTTCCGATCGTCGTCGTGGCGACCTCGCCGTCCTCGAGGTACTCCACCTCGTAGGAGTACGGCGAGTAGATGTTCTCCTCGGCGGGGACCGGGCTGACGGCGGGCGCCCAGAGCGCCGTCGCGATGAACAGCACGACGACGACCAGTCCGAACAGCCCCCAGTAGTGGCCGCGAAACCGATCGAACGTGTCGTCGCGCGGCGTCCAGTCGACCTGTCGGTACTGGGTCCGGAAGATCTCGTACCCCTTCCAGACCCACCCGATCAGGGCGAGGGCGTACCCGTAGACCAGGAGGACGCGAATTCCCCACGCGACCGCGGGCGAGAGGCCGAGGAACGTTCCCTCCCAGCCGCCGTCGGGCGTTCGGTGGCCCCGGTTCGAGACGACTTCGTGGTCGGTGATCGTCGGGAGCGACGACAGCAGGTCGAACGGAGCCGCAGCCGCGGTTCGAACGAGCCCCCCGACGGGCGTAAACACGAACAGGACGGCGAGGACGGCCAGAGCGGCCGTCACCGCCGCCCGCTCGAGGAGGGCCATCGTTCGAGGACTCGCGCCGAAGTCGAACCGATCCGCGGCGCTCCAGGGCGCGAGCCCCACGAGCAACGAGGCCACGCCGAACAACAACAGCAGCGACAGCGCGTCGCCGACGAGGTACTCGGCGATCGGAACCGTCGCGTCGGCGACGTTGCCGCCGATCCAGCGCGGGATCCCGGCGATCACGCTGACGGCGAACCCGACGGCCGAACCGAGACCGATGATCCACCCCGCGATCCGGCCCAGCTCGAGCGCGAGCAGGACGGCCGCACCCGCGAGCCAGAAGAGGGCGGGACCCGGGTTCTCGGCGATTCGTTCGCGAAGTACGGTCTCTTCGGAATTCGGTTCCCCCGTCTCGGACGTGATGCTCGTGCTCATCGTTCGTACCCCACTCGCGGGTCGATGATCGTGTACAGGAAGTCCTGGACGATGTTCAGGAAGATGATGATCAGCGTGAAGATAAACAGCAACGCGCCGGCCAGGGGAAGATCACCCTGCACCATCGCGCGGAAGAAGATCCTGCCGAGACCGTTGATGTTGAATATCGACTCGACGATGACCGAGCCGCCGATCAGCAGGAACGCCTCGTTGGTGATGACCGGAACCAGCGGGATGAGCGCGTTTCGGAAGACGTGTTTCCAGACGATAGCGCGACTCTTCAGTCCCTTCGCCCTGGCGGTCTCGACGTAGTTCGAGTTGATCGTCTCGAGGATCGCCGTCCGTCCGATGCGCAACTCGGCCGCCATCGAGGCCGAGCCGAGAACCAGCGCCGGTGGCAGGATCAGCTTGACGTCGACGGCGAGGGCGCTCCAGTCGACCCCGGTCGGGAACGGGACGGCGCCGAACGAGTTCGACCAGGAGAGAAAGTCCAGGCTCGGCGTCCCGGTGATGCTCCTGATCTCCGGGCCGAAGGTGTACCAGTCGAAGCCGAACCACCCGCCGCCCTGGGTCTGGCGCAACACGGCGAGCAGGATGATACACAGCCAGAAGTTCGGCATCGCCTGCCAGAGGATGCCGCTGACGGAGGCGGTGTAGTCGCTCCAGCTGTTGGGTCGAAGCCCCGCGTAGAACCCGAGCGGGATGCCGATGAATAGCGGAAGCAGGATGGCCCAGAAGCCGAGCCAGAGCGTCGGTGGCCCCGAGTTCATCACGATCGTCGTCACTTCCCAGTCGGCGTACACGACCCAGGACTGGCCCAGGTCGAGAACCAGGAAGTCGGTGACGAAATCGACGTACTGCTCCCAGAGGGGGTCGTTGAGGCCGAGTCGCTCCCGCATTCGTGCGGCCTCCGCGCCGGACGCCTCGGGACCGAGCCTCGCGGCGACGGGATCGACCGGTCCCATCCGCAACAGGACGAAGATGAACGTCATGACCAGAAACAGGACCGGGATCGACAGCAGCAGTCGTCGGAAGAAGTAGCCCCACCGGCTCATGGCGCATCACTAGCAATTCTAAACACGTTTCGAGTATGAGTTCCCATTCTTACACTCACCGTTGATTTTCTAACGGAATCTAAATATTTCGCTTCGGACCGTCCGCAGAACGGACGATCGGTCGGACTGTTCGTCGTACGGAGCCGATCCGTCAGGCTTCCTCGTCCAAGTTGGCCTGCCAGTCGAGGTAGTACCCGGTCGCCGAGTTCGGCATCTCGGAGGTGTTGGTGTTTTTCGGCTCGAACCCGAAGTGACCGTACGCGACGTCCGGCCAGCTCCAGACCCACCCCAGCGAGTACATCTCGAGGTCGCCGTCCTCGCCGCGGTCCTGCAGCGTCGAGAACTGCGTGGAGTTGTTGTTGATCTCGACGGGGAGGTCGCCGAGCTTCTGGCGGATCAGTTCGGCCATCTCGGCGTACTCGGGGGCGGACTCGTAGGTGGCGGCCGTCATCTCGAACGGATCGTCCGAGGTGTAGTCCGTCTCCTCGAGGACCTCTCGAGCGCCCTCGATGTCGGTCTCGTTGACGCCGTAGGGCCACTCGTCGACCCACTGGTCGTAGCCGTCGTCGCCGGTCGGCCACATCCGCGGCGGGGTGAAGCTGAAGGCCTCGAACCCGCGCTCGGAGAGGACGTCCTGGATGAGTTCCTCGTGGTTGACGACGTACGCGATCGCCTGCCGGACCGGGCGGGGGACGTTCGTGACGTTGAACGCGAAGTAGTACGTCCCCAGCTCGGGGACCGCGAGGTAGTTCGTCTCCTCGTCGTTCTCGAAGGGACCGTAGGTGCCGACCTCCCGTCCCATGTCGTCCTCCTCGGCGTCGATCAGCTCGGGATCGTACTGCGAGGTCGGGATGTCGAAGACGTCCGCGTTCTGCTCCATCGCGTAGGTGAACCGCGACTCGGGGTCCTCGTTGATCTCCCAGTGGACCGACTCGACGCTCGCGGCGGTGCCGTGGTAGTTATCGTTGCGGACGACCCGCATCTCCTCGCCCGGCGTGAACTCGTCGAACTGGAAGGGACCGGTCCCGTTGGCCATCCCGGTGCGGAACTCGTCGTGGTCGACCTCGCCATCGTACCCCTCGACGTCGCCGACGATACCCTCGGGAACGATGGCGAACCCGTCGTAGGTGAGGACGTCGAGCACCGCCGGGTTGGGTTCCCGGAGAGTCAGCTCGACGGTCCGGTCGTCGACGGCCTCGACCCCGATCGAGTCGGGGGCGACGCCGCCGTCCTCGCCCTCCTCGTACTCGATGCCCAGCCCCAGCGGCGTGTCGAGGATGAAGTTCGCTCGTTCGCTGTACTCCGATTCGGCGAGTCGGCGGAACGAGTAGACGACGTCGTCGGCCGTCAGCTCCTGGCCGTCGTGGAACTGGACGCCCTCCTTGAGCGTGAACGTCCACGTCTGGCTGTCCTCGGAGGTCTCGACCCCCTCGATGAGCTGGTTTTCGACCTCGGCGACCCCGTCCGGGTAGTGGGTCAGGGTCTCGTAGAGCTGGGTGATGACCACGCCCGACGCGGTGTCGGTCGACATGATCGGGTCCAGCTCGTCGAAGCTGCTGTTGAGGAGGTTCAGCTCGCTGTCGCCCTCGAGTTCGACTTCGTTGAACTGCTGGTGGTGGCTCCCGAGTGCGCCGTGTTCGGGGATATCGACGTAGTCGTACCAGAAGCGTTCGCCCTTGCTGTGGTACAGCGGGAGCAGGACCATGTCGTCCCGGACGGCCTCTTCGATCTCGACGTAGGCCTCGTTGCGCGTCTCCTCGGCGTCGGGACCGGGATTGTCGACGACGGTCTGCCAGGCGGCCTGGGCCTTGTCCGCGTGTTCGCTGACCTCGTAGTCGCTACTGCCACCGTTGTCGTCGTCCCCGTTCTCGTCCCCGAGAAGGGCCGAGCATCCAGCGAGTCCGACCGTCGCGCTTCCCCCAAGAAGCCCGAGCATCTTCCGTCGCGACCGATCTACACCTTGGTTATCCGAACTATCGGACATAGGTACCTATTCCCAAACCAGAATCATATATCTGTCGACCAACGCGGGAGAGCGGTCGCCCCACCGACCGCCGCTGGCGGGACGTGAACTCGTGTCGTTGCACCATGATCTTTCATGTGGAAAGCTAATATATATATGTATTGTTTCGTGACGACGCAATACTTACCCCGTCCACTTCGACGGTCTCGATCCGGGTAGCCGTCCAGAAGGGGAGCAATTCCGGGACGGTCGTTGGAGAGCGTCCGACCTCCCGTGAAACAATAGAGAACGTGACTGGAGTTGTCTCGGGGCGGATCGCCCCGCGTAACTTAATCTCCCTCTTCGTCGACGATGACGACCTCGCCGTCGACGACGTCGACGTTGATCAGCGTCTTGACGTCGTAGCCGGCGTCGGCGACCTTGTTCTCGCCGCCGGCCTTCTTGATCACCGCGACCGTGTCGATGACCTCCGCGCCGATCTCGTCGAGCGCCTCGAGCACCGCCGCCAGCGTCCCGCCCGTCGAGAGCACGTCGTCGAGCACGAGGACGCGTTCGCCCTCACGGACGTCGTTGATGTACATCTCGTTCTCCGAGTAGCCCGTCTCCTGGAAGATCGCGACCTCGTCGTCGAGGCCGTACTGCCGTTTCCGGATGACCGTCAGGGGGATGTCGGTCATCAGCGACACCGCGGTCGAGATGTGGATCCCCATCGCCGCGGGCGTGACGATCCGGTCGACGTCCTCGAGGTCGGCCTTCCGGATGATACGGATGACGATCTCGCGAAGCAGGCCGGGATCGAGCTTCGGGACGCCGTCGCTGATCGGGTGGACGAAGTAGTGGTAGCCGTCTTTCTCGATGATCGGCGCCTCGAGGAGCGACCGCTTCAACTGGTCCATGTCGTGGGTCGGACGGTGGGCGAGTAAAAGTTGACGATACGCGACGGACTCGAGACCGATATCGGGCCGTTTCGGGCCTCTCCGGCCGAGATCGGCCACTGTGACCGAACCGCACGTCGCGACGAGTCCGGAGCCGACCCAACCCGACGGTCAGGTGGCGGGATCGGCGTCCCCGAGTTCGACCGCGAGCGCGTCGGCGACCTCGACGGCCAGCCCCGTCTTGGAACCCTCGTAGGCCCGCGCCGCGTCGTCCTCGACCAGCAGCGCACGGGTTCGATCCGATCCCATGACGCTCGCGTCGTTCGCGACCACGAAGGCGAGGTCGGCCCGCTCGAGGGTCTCCCTGGCGCGGTCGACCATCGCCTCGTCGTCGCCGGACGTCTCGGTCTTGAAGCCGACGATCGACAGGTCGGGACGATCGGCGCGGATCTCGTCGATGAGCTTCGGCGTCGGCTCGAGCTCCAGGGTCAGCTCTCGTCCGGAGCGGATCTTCTCGGGGCTGGACTCGAGAGTGTAGTCGCCGATGGCGGCGACCGAGACCAGGGCGTCGGCGTCCTCGCAGGCCGCCGCCGTCGCCCCGAGCATCTCGCTCGCGCTTTCAACCCGGCGAACGTCGATCCCGGGGATCGACTCCCAGTCCGAGCCGCCGCCCGCCTCGAGCGCGTGCGGGCCGACGACGCCGTGGACCAGCGTCACGTCGGCGCCCCGGACCGCACAGGCCCTGGCGACGGCCCGGCCCATCTTCCCCGACGAGCGGTTCGTTAGCACCCGAACCGGGTCGATCGCCTCGCTGGTCGCGCCGCTGGTGACGACGACGCGGCGGTCCGCGAGCGGGCGGGTTCCGGCCGCGCGAGCGACGCTCGCGGCGATCGCGTCTTCGCTCGCGATCTTGGCTTTCCCCTCCTCGAGCCGGGGCTCGACGAAGTCGACGCCCCACGCCTCGACGGTGTCGATCGCCTCGAGGACGCCGGGGTGGTCGTACATCGGCTCGTGCATCGCGGGAGCGATCACGACCGGGGTATCGGCGCCGAGCGCCGTCGTCGCGCAGGTCGTCACGGGCGTGTCGTCGACCGCGCCCGCGATCTTGCCGACGGTGTTCGCCGTCGCCGGCGCGATCAGCAAGACGTCGGCCCACCCCTCGTAGCCACAGAGCTCGACGTGCTCGACACTGCCAGTGATCTCGGTGACGACGTCGTTCTCGGTGGCGAACTCGACGGCCCAGGGGTGGACGATTCCCCGAGCACTGTCGGTCATCACCCCGCGAACCGCGGCGCCACGGCGCCGCAGCTCGTGGGCCAGCTCGACCGTCTTGACGGCTGCGATCGACCCCGTCACTCCGAGCGCGACGTTGACTCCCTCGAGCATGTGACAGATACTCGCTCCCGGTGCGTGTTAAGCGTAGCGAGGCGTCACGACGGGATCGCGGGCACGGCCCCGACTCACGGCACGATTCGGTCCCGGCCCGCCGCAGCGAGCGGGTTCGAGATCTCGCTGGTCACGTACTCGTGGCGCTTGCCCCGCAGGCGCATCGCGGTCAGGGCCTTGTGAGCCGTCGGCTGCTCGAGCAGCGCCGCCCGATCGCGGTCGAGTCGCGCCGACGGAGCCGCGTCCTCGGCCCGCAGCCCCTCGAAGGCCCGATCGCACCGCTCGCGGACCAGGGTCCAGCAGTCCCGTTCGTCGACGGGGGTTTCGCGGGCGACCGTCGCGACGAGCTCCGCCAGGTGGTTCTGGAAGAGCGCGTAGTAGAGCTTCCGGTAGAGGGCCGTCTCGTCGGCGGCGTCGACGTCCGAGTCGGGGTAGGGATCGACCGCGAGCCCGCGGTCGGCGAGACGATCCCCCGAAACCCGAATGCCACCGAGGTCCCGAACCAGCGTCGCGACCGGTTCGGGGCCGTCGAAGACGACCAGGCTGTTCTGGAGGTGGCTCTCGAGGGCCACGCCGTACGCCGAGAGCAGGCGCAGCTGCTCGGGGACGACGACCGCGACGTAGCGCTCGAGGAAGGCACGCGCCGCGTCGGCGACGGTCGCCGCGCCGATCCGCTCGCCGTAGCGCTCGAGCAGCTCGCGGACGAGCGGGCGCCCGGTCGTCGGGACGTCGGCGACGAGGCTCGAGGCGACCACGGGAACGCCGTCCTCGGGGACGAGCGGGTGCGCGGACGGGTTCTTCCGCAGTAGCCCGGAGAGGTGACGCGCGTCGTCGAACGCCTCGCCCTCGGGGTGGGGGCCGCCGGGCGGGGAGTAGCAGGTCGCCGCCGGCTCGGCGAGCAGCCCCAGCTCGTCGAGCGACTCCCGGCGCTCGATCGCGCGAACGACGTCGGTCACCTGCGGGCCGTTCGTCACGGCGTGGGGCGAGAGAGTTCGCACGACGTTGGTGGTCTGGACGGGGATCGCGAGCTTGAGGTGGGGCAGCGGGCCGTCGGCGGTGCGATCGGTCGCGTAGGGGACGACCGTTCGGAGGTTGAGCTGGGGCGTCGCCGGCGTCGCGTAGTCGGGGATCGGGACGACCCGTCCGTCCTCGATCGGGTCGGCGTAGCGGTCCGGGATCGTCCGGTGGAACTGCATCGGGTGGACGGGGACGACGGCGTACTCCTCGCCGGCCCGCCCCGCGGGAACGGCCCGTTCGAGCGCGCCTTCGAGACCGTCGAACGTCGCGTACAGGCGGTCGGTCAGCCGACCGCGCTCGCTCTCCGACGCTTCCGCGCGGGTCTCGAGGGCGTACTCCCGGTCGACGCCGACGAACCGCAGATCGATCCGCTCGGTGAACTCGGGCGCGTACGCCAGCCCGTCGGCGGCGGTCATCCCGCGTCGGATCTTGCCGGCGGGGTGGAACGGGTGGCCGTCGGTGACGATCCGCTCGAAGGCGGTCGCGGCGTCGGCGCTCGGGACGCCCCTCGCGAGGGCCTCGAGCGGCGACTCGACCGCAGGATCGACCCGCTGGTCGATCTCCCCCGCGAGGACGGGCGTCGCCAGCCGCGCCAGCGCGAGGTTGGCGACGCTTTCCGCGAGCTCGGCGCGGATCCGCTCGGCCTGGTCGGCGTCGACGAACACGCCCTCGCCGGAGAGCAACGGGACGAGGTCGACGGGATGGGCGAGTCTCCCGCCGTTCTCGCCGTCCCGTCCCGCAGCCGTCGAGGACCACCGGTACGTCGGGCCGACGAACCGGAACCGGTCGTAGCCGTGTCTCGCCGCGATCGGCGCGATCAGCGCCGTCTTCGAGGACGGAAACGGGAGCACCGCGAGGCGACGACAGCCGTCGGGGTCGACGAGCGATCGGAGCCGATCCCCGGTCAGCGCCTCGAGGGGCGACGGCGCGTCGGGAACGGCGGGGTTCGCCGGATCGACGAACGCGGAGTCGGGAAGTCCCGTCGGACGCCCGCGAAGCAGCCCGCGAACGAGCCGACGACAGATCTCCCGGCGCGCGTCCGGAAGCGCCGCGAGGTATGCCGCCTCCGCCGGCGTCCCGAGGTCGTGCTCGTGCGTTCGCGCGTACGCGGTCGCGGCGCCGAGAGTCTCTCGCTCCGCGCTCGTTCGAAGGCGTATCGGCTTGCCGTCGACCCGACGGCGACGGGAACTCACGATCGGTCCCGCTCGACGCTCGGGTGCATCGTCGGGCGCTCCGCCAGCGGCTCTGAGAGCGCCTCGAGCATCGTCTCCCGGGCCCGCTCGTCGCGTCGCCGCCGTTCCTCGTCGTCGATCTCCTCGCAGCCCGGCGGCACCTCGCGGCCCCGCCCCGTGAAGTAGCCCTCGGGGACGACCCAGTCCTGGTAGAAGTTGACGTCGGCGTCGTGGATCACCGCGAAACCGACCTTCGCGCCGTGGCCGGCCGCGACGATCGCCTGGTGGGGCTCGCCGGCGATCCGGCCCGCCGCGTAGATGCCGTCGACGGCGGTTCGGCCGCCCTCGTCGACGCTGACGAAGTGTTTGTTCCCGCGCTGGATCCGACCGACGTCCAGCGGAACGAGGTAGTCGCTGTCGGCCCAGGAGGCCGCGATCACCCGCCGGGCCTCGAGGGGCTCCCCGCCGTCGGTTTCGAGGACGAACCCCGCCTCGAGGTTGTCCTCCGCGACGGGTTCGACGCCCGTCACTCGGCCGAGCTCGAATGTCGCGCCCGCGTTCCGGGCCTGTTCGCGGGTGAGCTGCAGGTACCGACGGGCGTCGATACCGTCCGGAAACCCGGGGTAGTTCTCGAGGCTGGCGTTGCGCGCGAGGATCGACTCGCCCCCGTCGACGACGAGGGTGTCGAGTCCCGCACGGGCGGTAAGGATCGACGCGGCGAGGCCGGCGACGCCCCCGCCGACGATACAGACGTCTCGCATGGATCGGCGTTGTCCTCCCGGGGTATAGAAGATTGCCACGCAGTCCTCGGTTGCCGGACTCCGGCGCGGTCGGTCGCGACGCGCGATCCCCCGAATGGGAATCCTTACTACCGATCCCCGTCTTAGCCAGCCCGTGGACAGGATCCTGCTCAGCACGGTCGCATACCGCCCCCCGGAGGAGGTGTTCCCGTACGTCCGGTCGTTCGTCGACTACCCGCGGTACACCGACCACCTGCGGGAGGTGCGCGTCCGCGGCGACGGCGACGTCGGCTCGGTCTACGACCTCGAGCTCGCCTGGTGGAAGCTCAACTACACCGCCCGATCGAAGGTGACGGCGATCGAGGCGCCCGAGTCGCTGCAGTGGCACCTGCTCAACGACGTCGACGCTCGCGGCGAGTGGCGCGTCGAACCCGAACCCGAGTCGGCGCCCGCCGAGGCCAAAGCCGCCAGCCGGATCTACTTCGACGCGACCTACGATCCCCACTCGGCCGACGAGAACGCGCTCGCGTTGCCCCGGTTCGTCTCGCTTGACTGGGTCGTCCGGAAGGTCGAGCCCAAACTGCTCAACGAGGCCGAGACCGTCGTCGAGCGACTGGTCGCCGACATCGAGGGCCGGCGACGCGACGTGGAGCTTACGGTCCACGAGATGCCCTGACCGCACCGAATACGCCGGGCGTCCACTGCGGGTTCGGAGACGTCGAAAGCCCGACGGCGATCCCGGTGTGCGTTTCGAAGCCCGCAAGGGCACATAAAGACGTTACATAGGTAGCCCGCATGCTCTGGGAGACCGGTCTGTTTCGCTCGAGTATGGGACGAGCAAGCGAGCGACGGCCGGAGTCGGACGTGCTGCGTATTTCACCCGAAAAGCTGTCGGTAACCGCCGTGAGCTCGCCGCCCGCACTCGAGGAGCGATGACCGACGACGGGACCTCGGAACGTGCCGCCTCCCCCGAGGAGGTCGACATCCTGCTGGTCGAGGACAACCCCGGAGACGTTCGCTTGCTTCAGGAAGCGCTCGCAGTCACCGACATTCCACACCGGCTCCACGTCGTCACTGACGGCGACGAGGCCATCGAGTTCGTTTACCGATGCGGCGAACACGCCGATTCCCCCCAGCCCGATCTGGTCTTACTGGACCTGAACCTTCCGCACACGGACGGCCACGAAGTGTTGAACGAGCTCAAGACCGATCCGGAGCACAGCCGACTCCCGATCATCGTGCTCTCGAGTTCGAACGAGGAGGGGGACGTCCGGCGGGCCTACGCCGCCGGCGCCAACGCCTACCTGACGAAACCGATCGAGCCCGACGAACTCGTCGAGCGCGTCGAGCTGATCGAGACGTTCTGGTTCTCGCTCGCGCAGCTCCCCGACTGAACGACGGTTCCGGGACCGGTACGGTCCGTCTCAGAGGGCGTACTCGTGGTCGCCGTCCTCGGTCTCGAGGAACGCCTCGAGGAGGTCGATCGTCGCCGCGACGTCGTCGACGTGGGCGGTCTCGGTGACGGTGTGTAGATAGCGCGTCGGGACCGAGATGGCACCGACGGGTTTCGCGCCGGCGGTGTTCTGGAAGCCCGCGGTGTCGGTGCCGCCCGCGGGCAGGATCTCGAGCTGGTGGTCGATGTCGCGTTCCTCGGCGACGGCCCGCATCCGGCGGTGGACCTTCGGGTTCGTGATGACGCTCGAATCCTTGAGCTTGATCGCGGTCCCCTCGCCGAGTTCGGTGACGTAGTCGCCGTCGTCGAACTCGGGGAGGTCGTTGGCGACGGTGACGTCGAGCGCGACCGCGAGGTCGGGATCGACGTCGACGCCCAGGGCGTTGGCGCCCCGCAGCCCGACCTCTTCCTGAACCGTCGCACAGAAGTGAATCGTCGCGTCGGGGGCCTCGAGCCGGCGCGCGGCCTCGAGCATCGCGAACAGACAGACCCGGTCGTCTAAGGCCTTCCCCGTGATCGTCTCGCCGACGCGTTCGGTGGTCTGGGCCATCGTGACCAGATCGCCCCGCGAGATCCGTTCGTCGGCCTCCTCGTAGGGGAGGCCGACGTCGACGGCGACGTCCTCGACCTCGGGAGTCTTCTCCCGTTCCTCCTCGTCCAGGGTGTGAGGCGGCGGGGAGCCGATCACGCCCGGTACGTCGCCGTCGTCGGTGTGGATCGTCACCCGCTGGGCCTTGAGGACGCGGGCGTCCCACCCGCCCAAGGCGTCGAGTTCGACGAAGCCGAACTCCCCGTCCTCGCCGCGGACGTTCCGGACCATGAACCCGATCTCGTCCATGTGGGCCGCGACGGCGACCGAGTACTCCGATCCTCCCTCGAGCGTTCCCACCACGTTGCCCATCGCGTCGATTCGGACGCGATCGACGCTGTCTTCCAGTTCCTCGACGACGAGTTCGCGCACGCGGTCCTCGTAGCCGGGGACGCCGCTGGTCTCGGTCAGTTCCTCGAGAAGTTCGGTGTCGAACGGAACGGAACCCATGCTCGAACGTGCGACCGAATCGGTGATAAGCGCGCGGAAACCGCTCGACGCACGGCGTCGAATTTGAACTCGGAACGGAATAAATCTCCCGTTTCGACGCTCCCGCGCCGTCGACGTTGAGATATTAACCGCGGGGTATTAACCGATCCGTCTACAAGGGGTGTGTATGTCTGACGTACGTGTCGCAGGTGCCGGGCTGACCCCGTTCGGTCACAGCCCCGATCGGACGAGCCGGGACCTCTTCGCGGAGGCGACCGTTGCCGCCTTCGAAGAAAGCGGCGTCCCCAGAGGGGACGTCGACGCACTGTTGTACGGCAACTTCATGGGAGAGCTCTCCGAGCACCAGGGCCACCACGGCCCGCTGATGGCAGAGGCCGCGGGGATCCAGGCGCCGGCGACCCGCTACGAGTCGGCGTGTGCCTCGAGCGGGACCGCCGTTCGTGACGCCGTCATGCGGATCCGCAACGGCGAGGACGACGTCGTCCTCGTCGGGGGCGCAGAGCGGATGACCAACCTCGGCACCGCGGGCGCGACCGAGGCCTTAGCGATCGCGGCCGACGATCTCTGGGAAGTACGGGCGGGCATGACCTTCCCCGGCGCGTACGCGCTGATGGCCCAGGCGTACTTCGACGAGTACGGCGGCGAACACGAGGATCTCGCCCACATCGCGGTGAAGAACCACGAGAACGCCCTGTCCAACGAGAAGGCCCAGTACCAGAGCGCGATCGAGATCGAGGACGTCCTCGAGGCGCCCCCAGTTTCGGAGCCGCTCGGACTGTACGACTCCTGTCCGATCTCCGACGGCGCCGCCGCGGCCGTGCTGGTCAGCGAGGCCTACGCCGAGGAGCACGGCCTTGACGCCCCGATCTCGATCTCGGGGACGGGACAGGGCGGCGACCGGATGGCCTTACACGACCGCGAGTACCTCGCCCGCTCGCCCGCCGCCCGCGAGGCCGGCGCGGAGGCCTACGCCGACGCGGGCGTCGACGCGGCCGACGTCGACGTCGCCGAGGTCCATGACTGCTTTACGATCGCGGAGGTGCTGGCGCTCGAGGCGCTCGACCTCGAGCCGGTCGGCGAGGGGATCTCGGCAGCCCGGGACGGCCGAACCACGGCCGACGGCGAGACGCCGATCAACCTCTCGGGCGGGCTGAAGGCCAAGGGCCACCCCGTCGGCGCGACGGGCGTCTCCCAGATCGCCGAGCTCACCGACCTGCTTTCGGGCGCCCACCCCAACAGCGAGTTCGTCTCGGACGCGACGACCGGGGTCGCGCACAACGCGGGCGGAACGGTCGCCAGTGCCACGGTTCACGTCCTGGAGGTGAACGAGTGATGGCTGACGACGGTTCCGAGGTTCAGGACGCAGGCTTCGACGAGTGGCTCGACGCCGCCGAGGAGGGCGCGGCCTACTGTCTCGAGTGTCCCGAGGGCCACGCCTCGCTGCCGCCCCGCCGGGTCTGTCCGGACTGCGGCGCGACCGACCTCGAGGAGACCGCCCTGCCCGACAGCGGCGAGATCGAGACGTTCACCGTCACCCACGTCCCGACGCCCGCCTTCGAGGAGGACGCCCCCTACGCGACGGCCGTCGCCGCCTTCGGTCCCGTCCGGCTCACCGGCCAGGTCGTCGACGTCGACCTCGAGACCGTCGAGACCGGGCTCGAGGTCGAACTCGAGATCGCGGTCTCGGAGACGACCGGCGAGCGCGTCCTCGGGTTCGGTTCGGTTTAATCAGGTCGCCGGCCCCGGCCGTACCGCGCCGTCACCCGGGTACTCGCCCGATCCGACTCGAGACGGATCGCCGCGCGGATCGGGAATGATAGTTCACTCGAAATCGGGCAGATTAGCCCCTGATCTGCGAGCGAAAGCGCATAGCTTTTCAGTCACACGCCCGGGTATTCGGTACTCACATGGAAGACCGCTACGAGCAGACGCAGGACGAGATCAACCCCGTAGACCTCCGGTTTTCGAAGGACGAGATGGAGGAACAGGTCGATCACCTGCTCGAGTTCATCCGGGACCGCGTCGACGCGATGGACGCCGACGGCGCGGAGATCGCCCTCTCGGGCGGCATCGACAGCACGGCGACGGCCTACCTCGCCGCCGAGGCGCTGGGCGCCGACAACGTTCACGGCGTGCTCCTCCCCAAGGAGGTCAACCAGGATGAGAACATGAGCGACGCCGAACGCGTCGCCGAAGAGCTGGGCATCGACTACGACGTGATCGGGATCGACTCGATCATGGAGGAAGTCTTAGCGCAGGGCGACGCCCAGACCGAGAACCCCTCCGAGGACGAGTGGGAGGGCCGCTACGTCGGCAACACCAGCGCCCGCGTCCGGATGACGCTGATCTACCTGCTGGCCAACCGCGAGAACCGGATCGTCCTCGGCACCGGGAACCGCGCCGAACTCGCGACCGGGTACGTGACGAAGTACGGCGACGGCGGTGTCGACTGTAACCCGCTTGCCAACCTCTACAAACAGCAGGTCCGACAGGTCGCGGCCCACATGGGCGTCGACGAGTCGGTCGTCCAGAAGACGCCGACCGGGGGAATGGTCGACTACGGCACCGACGAAGAGGAGATGGGCATGAGCTACGACACGCTCGACGCCGTCCTCGCGTTCTACGTCGACGGCAACCTCCCCGCGTCGGTGACGGCCAGGCTGACCGACACTTCGGTCGAGGCGGTCGAGCGCATCCAGGAGTTCCACGACGAAAGCGCCCACAAGCGGTCGCCGCCTGCGGAACCGGAGCCGCTGTTCTGAGGTCTTCTCGTCTCGAGTCGCATCCTCGACTTCGCACTCGACAGCAGTGGCGTCCTCGCGCGTCGGTCGTCCGTCAGGTTTCGAGATCGGAGTCCGAACCGACCCCGGAGCTCGAGCCGACGTCGGAGTCGACGCCGAGTTCGCCCTCGAGCAGCTCGGTCGTCAGGTACTCGACGAACTTCTCGGGGTGTTCGGCGTGGGGGAGCTGGGTCGCGTAGTCGATGACGACCAGGTCCAGGTCCGCCGCGTCGGCGAGGGTTCGTCCCTCCCGCAGCGGGACGAGCTCGGCGTCCCGTCCCCAGACGAGCGTGGTCGGCGTCTCGAGGGCGGCGAGTTCGGTCTGGAGGTCGAAGTCGGGATCGAGCGTCCCCGAGGCGAAGGAGGCGGGCGCGTAGCGAGCGCCGGGCTGGTGGGCGCTCGTCCAGGCGTACTCGACCTCCTCGTCGATCCGATCGGGGTCGTAGTAGCCGTCCCGGTCGTAGAAGTACCGGATCGAGGGCTTGCTCGCCAGCAGGTTAAAGAGGGTCGTCCCGACCACGGGCGAGCGGATCAGGGTGCGCAGCCACGGTCGCTCGTCGCCGGTGTCGGCGGTCGGTCCGATCAGGACGAGGTGGGCGAACTCGCTCTCGTCGGCGGCGTCGACGGCGAAGGCCC
This sequence comes from Natronococcus sp. JC468, assembly GCF_012163165.1. Taxonomy (NCBI): domain Archaea; kingdom Methanobacteriati; phylum Methanobacteriota; class Halobacteria; order Halobacteriales; family Natrialbaceae; genus Natronococcus; species Natronococcus sp. JC468. Next base: position 195,169 of record NZ_JAAVUO010000001.1, on the reverse strand, counting down.
CGGTCAGCGAGGACGCGACGACGATCGGCTCGTCGGTGACGTCGGCCGCGAAATCGCGGATGAAATCGGCGTACAGTCCCGCGGAGTAGACCAGCGGCGGGCGCTCCGAGCGCCCGAATCCGGGCAGGTCGACCGCGACGACGCGGTAGTTCTCGGCCAGCCGTTCGACGATCGGCTCGAACTCGTAGCTGCTGGCGCCGGCGTGGATCCCGTGGAGCAGCAACATCTCTTCGTCGTCGGGGTCGCCGGCGACGGTGTAGCTCGCCTCCATCCCGCGCCAGCGGTAGGTGCGTTCGATCCCGGCGAGCCGGTGGTCGAACTCGCTGGCGCGGCGTTTCAAGAGCCGATTCCCGAGCGCGGCCGCCCCGACGGTGCCGAGGAGACCTCCGAGAACTGTTCGGATTCGCATACGGACCCGTACCGCGGCGAACGCCTTAGACCTGCGGTCGGCACGGCTACGGGTTCCGGGTCTCGAGCTCCTCGAGGCAGTCCGCGACCGGCGCGAGCACCTCGGCGGAGATCGTGTAGGGGTCGGTCTCGCCGTCGGCGACCGCGGTCGCCAGCTCGTCGATCCCGCCGGCGTCCTCGAGTTCGTCCTCGAGCATCGCGTGGACGTCCTCCCGGAGCAGCGTTCGGATCTCCTCGGCGTAGCGCTGGCGGGCCTTCTCCGCGCGGGCGCCCGAACCGACGAGGAACTCCCGGTGGGCCGCGAGCTCGTCGATAAAGTCGTCGACGCCCGTGCCGTCGGTGGCGACGGTCTCGACGATAGGCGTGGTCCACGTCTCGCGGTCGTCCCCAGTCGACTCCTGGGCCGCGACCGCGGAGCCGCCGCCGTCGCTCCCCGCACCGGGGCCGTGGTGGCCACCCCCGCCGAAGCCGCCGCCGGAGTCGAGCTCGATCATCTCCCGGAGTTCCTGGACGGTGCGGTCGGCGCCCGGACGGTCGGCCTTGTTGACGACGAAGACGTCCGCGATCTCTAAGATGCCCGCCTTCAGCGTCTGGACGTCGTCGCCCGATCCCGGAGGAACGAGCACGGCGACCGTGTCGGCGGTGCGGACGATGTCGATCTCGTTTTGCCCGGCGCCGACGGTCTCGATGATAATCTTGTCCTTCCCGAAGGCGTCCATCGCCTTGACGGCGTCCGCCGTCGCCGTCGAGAGTCCGCCCAGGGTGCCGCGAGCGCTCATCGAGCGCACGAAGACGTCCATGTCGCCGACCGTCGACGCCATCCGGATGCGATCGCCGAGCACCGCCCCGCCCGTAAACGGCGAGGACGGATCGATGGCGATGACGCCGACGGTCTCGCCGCGCTCGCGGTAGGTCTCGGCGAGCTTGTCGACCAGCGTCGACTTCCCCGCGCCGGGGCTGCCGGTGATTCCGATGACCTCGGCCTCGCCCGTGTGGGCGTACAGCTCGGAGATCAGCTCCCGGTAGCCCGGCGAGCGGTTCTCGATCCGCGAGATGACCCGCGCCAGCGCCCGGTGTCTCCCCTCGAGCAGCTCCGCCAGCAGCGTCTCGTCGTCGTCGTTCATCGGTCGGGCGCGTTCTCGCGGACGAACTCGATGGTCTCTTCGATCGACGTCCCGGGGCCGAAGATGGCCGAGACGCCCTGCGCTTCGAGTTCGGGGCGGTCCTCCTCGGGGATCACGCCGCCGACGAGCACGAGGGTGTCCTCTGCGGCACCGTACTCCTCGAGGCCGTCCATGATCTTCGGGACGAGCGTGTCGTGAGCGCCCGAGAGGATCGAGATCCCCAGTACGTCGACGTCCTCCTGGACCGCCGCCTGAACGATCTCCTCGGGGGCCTTGTGCAGCCCCGAGTAGATCACCTCGAACCCGGCGTCGCGGAACGCGCGCGCGATCACGTGCGCGCCGCGGTCGTGGCCGTCGAGGCCGACCTTCGCAACCAGACACCGGATCGACTCCTGCTCCTGTTCGCTGCTCATACCCACACCTTCCCGATCCGACTGTTTGACTTTAACGGAAGTTCCTGCAGATTTCGCCGCCCGTCCCGTCAGCGACTCGTGCGGCTCGAAAATCGGACCGCCGGGCCGACGCCGAGCGCGACGGAATCCGAGGCCGTGGCAACAATTAGCATTCGAAACCAAAGGCCTAAGAGCGAAACCGGCTTACATTCACCCAATGACTATCGTACATCTATTGCGGAGGGATCTCTCATGGGCGTTGAAATAAAAGAAACCAGAGTAACCGACGCCGAGTTCGAGGAGATGCGGGAGTTCGTCTTCGAGTATCTCGCCGCCAGCGTCGAGAAAGAGGAGGAGGGCGGTCGGATGCGCTGGTACCCCTGGCACTCCGCGGAGTACCGGCACAACCACATCCTCAACGTCGTCGACCTCGCCGAGGAGATCGCGCGCAAGGAGGGTGCCGACGTCGACATCACCCGCGTCGCCGCGGTCTTTCACGACGTCGCCAAACTCGAGACCGACCAGGATCTCCACCCCGAAGCCGGCGCCCGCGTCGCCCGGGAGTACCTCGAGTCCCGCGCGGAGTTCCCCGACTCGTTTATCGACCAGGTGTGTCGCGCCGTCGAGCAACACGCCTACCAGGGCGACCTGACCGACCTCTCCCTCGAGACCCAGTGTCTCATCGAGGCCGACCTGCTCGACAAGATCGGCGCCAACGGCACCGCCCTCATGCTGTTGCGGATGGGCTACGAGGCCCGGACCCACATGGACACCGACGAGATGGTCGACCGCGTCCTCGAGCGCGGGTACGACGCCGCCTCGCGGGTACAGAGCGACACCGCCGAGGGGATCGCCCACCAGCGGCTCAAGCGCGTCAAGTGGTTCCGCGAGTGGCTCGAGGACGAGATCGCGGCGATGGGCTGACACGGCGGCGACCGCCGGAGCCAGGTTCCGCGCGTCGCGAGTCAGACGATACCCGCCGCCCCCACCGCGAGGAAGACGACGCCAAAGCCCGCCAGGACCAGCGCGCTGCCCGCGGCGACGATCGGCGCCAGCGCGTCGACGCGCCGTCCGGCCGACACCAGTCCGGCAGGGTAGGCGACGATCCAGAGTGCGATCCCGCCGAAGAAGCCGACGAGCAGCGCCGGCGACCCGGTCTCGACGACGAGCGCTCCCTCGAGCGCGGCGCCGACGGCCGGGACGTGCGCGAGCACGTCCAGCGTCCCCGGCCGCAACAGGCCGACGCCGGCGGTGAGCCAGAACCCGATCTGGTAGGGGTTAGTCAGCGACAGCGCGAACGTCTTGCGGAATCCGGTCGACGCTCCGCGGCCGCCGTCGGTGAAGGAGTTCGCGGCCCGGGCCTCCCGCACCGCGCCGACGGCGAAGTAACACATGAGCACCCCGCCGAACAGGTAGAGGACGGGACGGGCCAGCGGGTAGCGGTCGATCACCGCGACGACGCCGGCCAGCGTCAGGACGAAAAAGAGGACGTCGGCCAGCATCGCGCCCAGTCCCGCGCGAAATCCGGCCGTCCACCCGCGGACGACGCTCTCCTCGGCGATAATCGCGTTCATCGGGCCGGGGGGCGCCGCGAGCGCGATGCCGAAGACGACCCCGGCGAGGACGGTTGCGACTGACACGGTCTGGTCTCGAATCCGCGGCCGACCGTGAAAAGCGTCGCGTTCGACGGTTACTCGAGGGCGCCGGGAACGATCCGGCAACCGCACGGCGAGGCCACTCCGTCGGTCGGTCCGGTCAGGGTCACCGTCGCGATCGACCGCCCGCAGACGGGACAGTCGGGAAGTGTCGACGCCGCGTCCGGTCCGTCTCGGGTCATCGTCGGCCCCGTTCCGGCGCGGTCGGTCGCCGCGGAGGTGGCCTCGAGCGCGTCGTGGGATCGCGTATCATGGCTGGAAGCGGGCCCACTCGGAGTCGGACTTGAGTCGGCACTCGGTCCGACGTTCGCCCGCAGCGGGTTATTTCTACTGGCCATTATCAGCGGTTGGGGCTCGCCGACGCGAACCGACCGCCCCTCGGTTCTTTGTCGTCGACGTGGTACGGACGGTATGGATAGACGCCGCAACCGCGCGCCGACGGCCGGCATCGACCGACGGAATCGGACGGAGGATCGATGGGAGTGAAACGGCGCCCCCTGCTCGCGCTCGGCTGTTCGAGCGCGCTCGTCGGCTGTCTCGACGGCGGCGGAAACGACGGGGAGGCCGGCGGCGACGCGGCGCCGAACGGAGACGCCGCGTCACCCCCGTTCGAGTTGCGGACGGTCGACGCGCCGGGCAGCGAGGACGGCGAGGCGACCGTTCCGGGCGCGGGGCAGGTGACGTTTCTCAACCCGACGCGGACGCTGTGTCCCACCAGCGAGGGGCTGATCGGAACGATCGGCGACGCCAGAGCCGAACTCGAGTCCCGGTACGAGGTCGGCCCGGACGGCGACGTCCGGTTCGTCTCGCTGGTCGACCCCCGATCCGGTCCCGACCCCACCCCCGAAGAGCTGGGCGAGTGGTGGGTCGAACACGGCGGCGAGTGGACGATCGGCATCGACGAGGAGGGTTCGATCAACGACCACTACGAGGTCAGCGGGTTTCCGACGGTGCTAGCCCTCGACGCCGACGGCGAGGCCCACTGGCGCGACACCGGCGGCACCGGCTCGAGCAACATGGTCGACGGGATCGAGCGCGCGCTCGAGGCCGAGCCCGAAACGCCGGCTCCTCGAACCGAGGACGACGGCGCGAACGGGTCGGCGGACTGACCGAACCGGAGAACCCTTTTCGGTCCGACCCGTAGGGAGGCGTATGAACTCGGATCGCGTCCGTCGACCGATCGCGGGCCGCGCTCGCTCTCGAGGGGTGACCGCCCGGTGAGACGACGCGACGTCGTCGCCGGGATCGGCAGTCTCGGCGCGCTCGCGGGCGCGGGGTCGGTCGTGCGCTACGGCCTCCCGTCGATCGACGGCGGTACGGCCGCCGCGGACGACGACGAGGACGAGGAGGTCGAGGAGTGGCCGATGGAGGTCGAGACGATCGAGGCCCGGGGGAGCGAGGCGGGAACGATGACCGTTCCCTCCGAGAACGTCATGGTGCTCATGTTCTTCGTCAACGGCTGTGGCAACTGCCAGGCCCAGACGGGACGGGTCGCCGACGCCAGGGCTCAACTCCGGGACGATCACGGCGATGCGGTCAGCTTCCTGTCGCTGACCTACGACTCCAGAGAACAGATTCCGCCCGACGAGCTCCGCGAGTGGTGGGAGACCCACGGCGGGAACGGCTACCTGAGCTACGACGCCGCCGATCCGATGCACGAGTACGCCGCGGTCGGCTACCCCGTCACGATCGTCATCGACCCCGACGGCGAGGAACACTGGCGGGACACGGGGATCACCGACGGCAGCCGGATCGTCTCGGCGGTCGAGGACGCGCTCGAGGCGACGGCGGCCGACGCGGAAAACGAATCCGCCGAGAACGGGACGGACGGAGCGGGCGAACCCGGCGCCGACGGGACCGGGGAAAACGGCTCCGACGGCACGAACTGATCGCCTCGAGCGATCGAGCGAAGCGAGCCGCGGCTACGCCTCGGCCTGCCAGCTGCGGACGCGGTCGGCGCTGACGCCGTCGACGTCGTCGGCGACCGCGTCGGGATCGGCGTCGGTCAGGTCCTCGAGGCTCTCGATACCCGCGTCCTCGAGCTTCGCGGCGGTCTTGGCCCCGACGCCCTCGAGGCTCTCGAGGTCGGAGCCGTTCTCGCGGGCCTGGAACTCCCGGTAGTTACAGATCGGACACCCGAGCTCCCAGGGCTCGTCGCCGCTGTGGACCACGAGTTCGGGGAGGTCGTGGTCGTCGCAGCGCTCGTCGGTGACCTCGATCTCGCCGCGGCGGGGCAGGGGCAGCGAGTACTCGCAGTCGGGGTAGCGCGTACAGCCCACGAGCCGGGAGCCGCTCCGGAGGGTCTTGACCGCGAGCTCCCCGCCGTGCTCGTCGCCGCAGTCCGGGCACTCGCCCAGAACGGGCCCCTCGCCGGCCTCGTCGGCCTTACACAGCGGACAGCCGTGGACGAACGTCTGACGGCCCGCGAGCATCTTCACCCCGTTGAGCCCGTGTTCGTCGCACTCCGCGTCCATGATCAGCGGCTTGCCCGTCGAGGGCAGCGGCAGCGTGTACTCGCAGTCGGGGTAGCCGTCGCAGCCGATGAAGTAGGAGCCGTGGCGGCTCTGGCGCACGAGCAGGTCCTCGCCGCAGTCGGGACAGGGACCCAGGCGCTTGTCGTCTTTCAGCGACTTGCGGAGGTGATCGCCGATCTCCTCGCGCGAATCCGCGAGGTTCGCGAAGATCTCCTCGAGCATCTCCCGGGACTCGTCGGTCACGTCCTCGAGGTCGGCCTCGCCGGAGGCGATGGCGTCCATGTCGGCCTCGAGCTGGGCAGTCATCCCCTCGCTGACGACCCGATCGGCGTAGTTCTCGGCGGCGTCGACGACCGCCATCGCCAGTCTGGTCGGGCGCGGCGGATCGCTCTCGATGTAGCCGCGGTCGTAGAGTTTCTCGAGCGTGTTGTGGCGGGTCGACTTCGTTCCGAGCCCGAGATCTTCCATCGTCTCGATCAGCCGCGACTGGCCGTACCGGCGGGGTGGCTGGGTCTCCTTTTCCTCGCACTCGATGTCCTCGATCGTTAGCCGTTCACCGGTCTCGACGTCGGGGACGTAGTTCTCCGAGGTGTTGAAGTACGGGTAGACGTCGTGATAGCCCGGCTCGACCAGGCGCTTGCCGTTTGCCTTCAGGCGGGCGTCGTCGACCTCGGCAACGACCTTGAGGTGTTCCCACTCCGCGGGGTCGGCGACGGTCGCGTAGAACCGGCGGACGACCAGCTCGTAGAGCTCCCACTCGTCGTCGTCGACGTCTCCGCCGCGGGTCGGAATCTCGCCCGTCGGGTGGATCGGCGGGTGGTCGGTCGTCTCCTCGTCGCCCTCCGTCGGGCGGATCTCGTCGGCCTCGAGCAGCGAGTCGGCCGAGTCGCCAAGCGTCGAGTGGCCGACGAACGCCTCGAGCAGCTCCTCGGGATCGAGGTCGTCGGGGTAGACGGTGTTGTCGGTTCGGGGGTAGGTGATGTAGCCGGCGGTGTAGAGGTCCTCGGCGATCGACATCGCCCGCTTGGCCGAGTAGCCGATCGCGCTGGCCGCGCGGATGAACTGGGTCGTGTTGAACGGGGCGGGCGGGTCGTCGGTGCGGGTGCGGCGGTTGACGTCGACGACCGTCGCCGCGTCGCGACTCGAGAGGGTCTCGTAGACCTCGTCGGCGCGGGCCTCCTCCCAGACGCGCTCGGCCTCGTTGTCGTCCTCGTCGCGGTAGAAGTACTGGGCCTCGAAGGTCGTCTCGTCGTCTCGCGGTTGCTCACCGCTCGACGTTTCCGAGGCGTGTTGCGCCTCGCTCTTTTTCAGGTCGGCGAACAGCTCCCAGTAGGTCTCGGGATCGAACGCCTCGATCTCCCGCTCGCGGTCGACGATCAGCTTCAGCGTCGGCGACTGGACCCGCCCGACCGAGATGAAGTCGTCCCCGAGCTGGCCGGCCGATAGCGAGAGGAATCGCGTGAGCGCGGCGCCCCAGATCAGGTCGATGATCTGGCGGGCCTCGCCCGCGGCCGCGAGGTCGAAATCGAGGTCGTCGGGCTCCTCGAAGGCGCTTTTGACCTCGTTCTCGGTGATCGAGGAAAAGCGCACTCGGCGGATGGGGACGTCCGCGTCGACCTCACGGACGATGTCGTACGCTTCCTTCCCGATGAGCTCGCCCTCGCGGTCGTAGTCGGTCGCGATCGCGACCCGTTCGGCTCGGCGCGCGAGGATCCGCAGGGTGGCGACGATGTCCTCTTTCGTCGCGGTCTTTTCGACCTCCGCGTCGATGAGCTCGACGGGCTCGACGTTCCGCCAGTCCGAGTACTCCGCGGGGAAGTCGACGCCGACGACGTGGCCCGACAGCCCCACGCAGCGCTTGCCGCCCCACTCGTAGACGTTGACGCCGTTCTCGCGAGTCGAGTCGTAGGTGCCGCCGGAGAGGATGTCGGCGATCCGTCGAGCGGCGTTGTCCTTCTCGGTGATTATCAGTTCCACCGCCGATCACCTCGCGGCTCGAGCGACGGCTCCGGAGCGACGGTCGCGGTCATGATCGCCCGGTACGGCTGAGGATCTGATAACGCTTTCGGCGAAACCCGCAGCCAGCGCGGGTGTGCGTGCGATACGCGGGCGTTTGCGCTCGCGCGCGAGGAGGTGTCCGGTTCGCCGCGCGCCGGCGAACGAGTCCGGTGCGGCGACCTCGCGCTACAGCGGCGTGAACGGGAGCGACGCCGTCGACTCCGCGTCGTAGTCGAGGGCCGTCGATTGGTCGACGTCGGGCGGCGTCAGCACGTCGACGATCCGCGGGGCGTTCCCGACCGCCCCCTCGCGCGCACCGCCGAAGACGAACGGGCCGCGTTCGGGTTCGACCGGCCGGAAGACCCCGCGGTCCTCGGAGCCGACGACCGGGACGACCTCGGCGTTCTCGAGGTCGAATCCGCCGCCGAGGGCCGCCTTTTCGACCGACAGGATCGCCGTCCCCTCGTCGAAATCGACGAGCGTGTCCGGCGATCCCAGGTCGTTGCCGTCGGCGTCGACGACCGACGAGCCGAAGCCGCTGGCGGCGACGCGGTAGTGCCACTCGGCGTCGAACGCGACGGTGAGTTGCAGGTCGCCGAGTTCGGTCGTCCGCCCGCCCTCGAGGGACGGATCGCGGAGGTAGACCGCGAAGTAGTGGGGCGAGAACTCGCCGCCGAAGGTGTCGTAGAGTTCGTCGACCTCGAATACGAGGCGGTACTCGCGCTCCGTCTCGTAGACGGCGAACGACTGCAGGTCGAACGCGCCCTCGCGGAAGTCGTCGCTGGTCGGATACGTGTACTCGCCGGGGCCGTGGTCGTCCCCGCTCGGATCGTCGAACTCGGCGACGAGGTCGCCGGGCGAAACGGTGACGGTGGCCGACTCGAGGACGCGTTCGCTGTCGGGGTCGCGCAGGACGACCTCGTAGTCGCCGGGCGTCGTGATCGCGTACCCGAACTCGACGGTCTCGTCGGACGCCCCGGGCGGGAGGCGGACGTTGTCGAGGGCCGCGCGGTCGCCGTCGACCTCGATCGCGACCGTCGTCCCGCCGACGAACGCGCCGTCGTTGGCGCCCGTCGCCGTGACGAACGGGTCGCCGAGCGTCGCCTCCTCGTCGATGGCGTACTCGAGGTCCTGGGTCGGACGCTCGTAGGTCGGGAGGTCGCGGCGTTCCCGGCCCTCGGCGGGGCGCAGCCGGATCGCCGTCCCGCCGCTGCGGGCCATCGACGCGAGGATCGTCGTGCTCGGATCGACGACCGCCTCGTCGATCCTGACGGTTTCGGGGTCGGCCTCGTAGCCGCCGCCGATCCCGTCCGAGTAGAGCTCCGCGACGTACTTCGGACCGCGGGGACCCTTCCTGCGGCCCGCCTCGCCGGACTCGCCCGGCGCGAGGAACTCGAGCGGAACGTCGACCGCGCGTCCGCCCTCGTCGGTCATCGCGCCGACGTACCACTCCTCGCCCGCTCGCCGAGCGGTGACGGTGTAGTCGCCGACGGCGGCGTCGACGACGACCGTCTCGTCCCAGCCGGCCGCGGGAACGGACTCGAGGAACGCGAACTCGGGTTTCGCGTCGACGTTCTCGTTCTCGGGCGTGTAGCCCTCGTACTCGGCCGGAACCGGGGACGGTTCGCCGGCTTCGGTCACCCCGATCGTGTTGAGGTTGAACCCGCCGACGTCGCCCTCGAACGCGTCGCCCGAGTCGTCGTAGTGGAGTTCGATCGCGACCTCGTTGTCACCCTCTGCGAGGTCGATCTCCGTCGTGAACACCTCCCACCGGTCCCAGTAGTCGGTGAACTCGGGCGAGACGGTCGTCGTCTCGTCGTTGACCCGAAGCGTCGCCCGCGGCGCGCCGGCCTCGAGGACGCGCTCGGCGTTGTCCTCGGCGTCGGCCGCGTAGCGCAGGTGGAGGTCGTACGTGCCGGCGTCGACGTCGCGGACGGTAAACGAGACGGACGAGCCGGAGGGAACGCGGTTCGGGTCGACCGCGACGTAGTTCGTTCCGAAGGCGTTTCGCCACTCGTCGAGGGTGACGAAGCCGTCGACGTCGCCCGAAGGGGCCTGCAGACACTCGCCGACCTCGAGGGTCTCGTCGACGTAGGCTTCCATTCGATCGGCGGCCATCTGCAGTCCGCTCAGATACGTCGGGTACATCGCGAGCTGTTTCGCTCGCGTCGTCTGGACCCGATCACCGCGGTCGTCGGTGAACGTGAGATCGAAGATGCCGGGCTGAAAGCTAACCGGGCCGGCCAGGTTGCGGGTGAACGGCAGCGTGACGTGGTGGGACGGGTCGAGGGTCGAACTGAGCTGATCGAAGCCGTCGAACTCCTGGGCTCGCACGACCTCCCGGTTGGCGACGTTCGGATAGGTCCGGAGCTCGCCGGTCGGCTTGATCCCCTCGTGGATCTCGAGGAGCTGGCGGTTGGCCGCGGCCGCCTCGATGACCAGCCGGTGGTGGTTGACCGCCAGCTGGTTGTGCTGGTTGTGGGTCGGCTCGGAGCCGTCACCCTCGATACCCAGCCCCGAATCGGAGACGTAGCCGTTCTTGATCGAGTGGATGCCCACGTCCTCGTACTGGGCGAAGATATCGTCCTCGAGTATCTGCTCCTCGTAGTTCGGCAGTGCCCCAGCCGTCTCGTTGTGCATCGTCATCTCGACGTCGCTCTCGAGCGAGCGCCCGTACTCGGTGACCTCGCGGACGTCGAAGTCGGGATAGGAGTCGTCGACGCCGAACTCGAGGCCGGTCCCGTCGCCGGGGTAGGTGTCCCACCCCTGGTTCCACCCCTCGACGAGGACGCTATCGATACCGTTTCGATCCGCGAACCGCATGTACCGCTTCATCCGCTCGGTTCGGGCGCCGTGTACGTAGCCCGCCGGATCCTCGCCGGCGTCCGCGAGTTCCTCGTCGGACCGGTACTCCCAGTTGGCCGACCCCGCGATCATGGTCCACCAGATGCCGACGTACTTCCGGGGTTCGATCCAGCTCGTGTCGGGCTCGCCGTCGACGGTCGGAAGGACCGATTCGTCGAGCTCGGGGCTCAGAAGCGGAATCAGCTGGGATTCGATCAGGTCGCCGGGCCGCCGACCGATCTGGATCGTCCGCCAGGGCGTCGCCGTCGGCAGCTCGAGCGACGCCTTCGTCCCGTCCGGCAGCGGCGTCAGCTCCGTCGCGAACGTCGTCCCTCCGTCGTCGGATCGGGGCGCGAGCGTCGCGGCGGCGTAGTCCTCCAGGTCGGCCTCGTGAACGCTCAGGTAGGCGTCGTCGTCCGTCCGGACGGTAAGGGGCGTGTGCGCCCCGCGTTCCATCGACGTCCCCGTCGGTCGGGTCTCCCGCTCGCCGCCCGGAACCTCGCTGAGGGGCGTCTCGGCGTACTCCTGTTCGAACCGCGGGTTGGTGACCTCGTTGTCGATCCACCAGGCGGTGTAGTCCCCGGCGAAGGCGACCTCGGTGTTCTCCGAGGTGACGACGGCCCGCTCTCGGTTGCCCTCGAAGCTCTCGTCGAGGACCGTCCGCAGTCCCACGCCGTCGTCGAACGCCCGGATCTCGAGGTTCGCCGACCGACCCGGGCCCTCCGTCTCGGTCAGGCCGACGACCAGGGACTCGTAGGGCGCGCGAACCTCGTCGAACGCTCCCCAGACCGGGTCCCACGCCTCGGTCGCGGACTCGCGCTCGGTACCGGTGACCTCGAGGGCGGCGCCGTCGCCGTCCTCGCCCGCGCCGAACGTCGGCTGGTTTCGAAAGTCGAACCCGATCGCCGAGGGTTCGACGTAGGTCGTCCCGTCGACGGCGATCTCGTAGGCGGGGACGCCGTCCGAGGCGTCGACGGTGATCGAGATCGATCCGTCGGGCGAGGTGACCCGCTGGACGGGGCCGTCGTCGTCGTTCGCCACTCGAGCGGCGGCCCCGTCCGGAACGGTCCGGACGTACGCCGCGGCGGCCAGCGCGCCCGCCGCCCCGGTCAGGAACGCCCGTCGGTCAGAAGGGAACAACGATTGTTGTGATCGTTTCTCACGCATTGTACTCGCCCTTCTCATCTATTATTATAAATGTGGGTGCTTGATAGAATGGGGCGCGAGCGGCGACGGACGAGGTCGGCGAAACGACCGCGCTCGCGGCCCAACGACGCTCTACGGCGTTCGACCACGTCAGCGGCGAGGTCCTCGCCCGCCGCGAAGCCTCGGATATCAGCTACCGAACAGCTCCCGGTACGCTTTTCACTACTCGATGTTACCACCTAGTTGTATGAGCGAGTTCGATCAGTTCAGCGACGTCGGCGAAGCGGACGTCACGCGCGCGATCGGCCAGGAGTGGACCGAGGAGTTCATGGACTTCTCGGACTCAGACGTCATCGTCGTCGGCGGGGGTCCCTCCGGGCTCACCGCCGCGAAGGAGCTCTCCGAGCGCGGGATCAAAACGATGGTCGTCGAGAAGAACAACTACCTCGGCGGGGGGTTCTGGCTCGGCGGGTTCCTGATGAACAAGGTCACCGTGCGCGATCCCGCCCAGGGGATCCTCGAGGAGCTCGAGGTCTCCTACACGGAGTCCCAGGACAGCGAGGACCTCTACGTGGCGAACGGCCCCGAGGCCTGTTCGGGGCTGATCAAGGCCGCCTGCGACGCGGGCGCGAAGATGCAGAACATGACCGAGTTCACGGACATCGTCATCCGCGAGGACCACGCGGTCTCGGGGATCGTGATGAACTGGACGCCCGTCCACGCGCTGCCCCGCGAGATCACCTGCGTCGACCCCATCGCCGTCGAGGCCGACCTGGTCGTCGACGCGACGGGCCACGACGCGATGGCCGTCAAGAAACTCGACGAACGGGGCGTCCTCGACGCGCCCGGTATCGGCGACGCCGAGGCTCGAGCAACGGGGATGGACCAGACCGGCGACGACAGCTACGGCGCGCCGGGCCACGACTCGCCGGGCCACGACTCGATGTGGGTCGGCAAGAGCGAGGACGCCGTCGTCGAGCACACCGGACTCGTCCACGACGGGCTGATCGCGACGGGGATGGCCACGGCGACGACCTACGGGCTGCCGCGCATGGGGCCGACGTTCGGCGCCATGCTCGTCTCGGGCAAGCGCGCGGCCCAGGAGGCCATCGACGAACTCGGCGTCGACGCCGACCCCGTCGACGTGACCTCGCGGACGACGCCGGCCGACGACTGAGACGGAGCGCCGTCCGCTACCGTCTTTCGTCCGTCGTCGGGCGCTCGTCGTCCGATGACGGTCGGAACCGCGGTGATCCGAACGGCACAGATTTTATATTTCGGGTACGGTTACCGTAGACGAGAATGGAGTCGCCCTCGCCGAGCGGTCCCGACGTCCGCACGCAAACGCGGCGACAGGAGATCGTCGCCGACCTCGGACAGCGAGCGCTCGAGACGGACGATCTCGAGGCGCTGCTGGACGAGGCGACGGACGCCCTCGTCGAGGGGCTCGCGATCGAACGCGCGGCCGTCCTCGAGCGCCGCCCCGCCGGCGAGGCGCTGCTCCGGGCGGGCGTCGGCTGGCGGGACGGGCTGGTCGGCTCGGCGACGGTTCCGGCGGGCGCCGAGACGTTCGTCGGCGAGGCGCTTCGACGCGAGGAGCCGTTCCTCCTCGAGGACGGCCGCGGCGAGAGCCGCGTCGATCGTCCCGAACTGTTCGTCGATCACGGCGTCGTCGGCGGGATCGGCGTCCGGATCGGCCCCGCCGAGGAGCCATGGGGCGTGCTGGGGGCGTACGCGACCGATCCCCGGTCGTTCTCCACCCACGACGCCAGCTTCGTCCGCAGCGTCGCGGCCGTCCTCGGATCGGCGATCGAGAACGGCCGGACCCGCCGGCAGTTCGAGGACACCTACGGTCGCATCTCGGACGCGTTTTTCGCGCTCGACGAGGACTGGGAGTTCACCTACCTCAACGAGCGGGCCCACGAGCTGATCAATCCCGACGGCCGGGAGCTCGTCGGTCGGAACGTCTGGGAGGCGTTCTCCGCGGCCCTCGAACGGCAGTTCAAACCGAAGACGAGCGGGCGATGTACGAACAGGAGACCGTCTCGTTCGAGGAGTACTACCCGGAACCGCTGGACAGCTGGTTCGAGGTGCGAGCCTACCCCTCCGAGACGGGGCTGTCGGTGTACTTCCGCGACGTCACCGAGCGCACGGAACGCGAGCGCGACCTCGAGCTGTTTCGCACGCTGCTGGACCACTCGAACGATATCGTCCTGGTTATCGATTCGGAGACGGGACGGCTCCTCGACGCCAACGAGACGGCCTGTCGTCGCCTTGGCTACGACCGAAACGAGCTGCTCGAGCTCGCGGTCCCCGATATCGAGCGGCGGTTCGCCGACGTCGAGGCGTGGCGCGACCACGTCGCGGACGTCGCCGTCGCGGACGGCATGACGATCGAGGGGGTTCACGAGCGGGCCGACGGAACGACTTACCCCGCGGAGGTCAACGTCAGCTACGTCGGCGTCGACGACGGCTACATGATCGCCGTCGCCCGCGACATCACCGACCGCAGGCGACGCGAGCGACGGCTCAGGGAGTCCCAGCAGCAGTACCGAACCCTCGCCGAGAACGTCCCCAACGGGATCGTGACGCTGTTCGACGACGACCTGCGGTACACGCTCGCGGCGGGACGAACCTTCGACACGCTGCCGGTGTCGCCGACCGAGATCGAGGGTCGGTCCGTCCGGGAGGCCTGGCCCGACGGGGTCGCCCGGAGCCTCGAGGGGGCCTTCCGGACTGCCCTCGAGGGCGACTCCCGGGAGGTCGAACTCGAGTACGCCGACCGGGAGTGGATCGTCCACGTCGTCCCGATCACCGACGGCGACGGCGGCGTCTTCGGCGGGATGACCATCGCCCAGGACATCACCGAGCGCAAGGAGCGGGAGCGTCAGCTCCGAATGCGCGAGCGACGGCTCTCGACGCTGATCGCCAACGTCCCCGGAATGGTCTACCGCTGCGAGGACGAGCGCGGCTGGCCGATGACGTTCGTCAGCGACGCCTGCGAGGACCTCACCGGGTACGACCCCGACGCCCTCGAGAGCGGCGAAGTGAGCTGGGGCGAGGACGTGATGGTCGAGGCCGACCGCGAGCAGCTGTGGGACGCGGTCCACGAACGGGCGTCGAAGGGCGAACCGTTCTCCGAGACCTACCGCATCGAGACCGCCGCCGGCGACCGTCGGTGGGTCAGGGACTACGGTCGAGCGCTCTTCGACGACGAGGGCGAAATCATCGACGTCGAGGGGATCATCGCGGACGTCACCGACCGAAAACGCCTCGAGGAACAGCTCAAGGAGCGACGCCGTCAGCTCGAGGCGTCGAACGAGCGCTTAGAGCAGTTCGCCTACGCAGTCAGTCACGACCTCCAGGAGCCCCTGCGGATGATTACCAGCTACCTCGGATTGATCGAGAGCCGCTACGGCGACGAGCTCGACGCCGACGGCGAGGAGTTCCTCGAGTTCGCGGTCGACGGGGCCGAGCGCATGCGGACGATGATCGACGGCCTGCTGGCGTACGCCCGGGTCGAGACCCAGGGCGAGCCGTTCGAACCCGTCGCCCTCGACGCGGTCGTCGACGACGTCCTCGCGGACCTGCAGCTCCGGATCGAGGAGAGCGACGCCGAACTCGAGATCGAACCGCTCCCGCGGGTCCGCGGGGACGCGGATCAGCTCCGGCAGGTGTTCCAGAACCTCCTCGAGAACGCGATCACCTACAGCGGGGACGAACCGCCCCGGATCCACGTCGACGCGGACCGACGGGACGACGAGTGGGCCGTCTCGGTCGGCGACGAGGGGATCGGGATCGATCCCGAGGACCAGGATCGGATCTTCCAGGTGTTCGACCGCCTTCACTCCGCCGAGGAGTACGAGGGGACGGGCATCGGGCTGGCGCTGTGTCGACGCGTCGTCGAGCGCCACGACGGCGAGATCGCCGTCGACTCCGAGCCCGGCGAGGGGGCGACGTTTACGATTATGCTGCCCGCGATCGGCGGCGAGTGAGCGCGCTCGAGCGGGAATCCCCACGGTTTTTCCCTGCGGCCGACTCGACTCGAGCATGCGCGTCGTCGTCACCGGTGCGACCGGCGGTATCGGAAGCTGGATCGTCGATCACCTCGCGGGCGAGGACCACGAGGTCCTCGGCGTCGACCTCGAACGTCCGCCCGGCGAGCGGAAGAACGCCGCCTTTCTCGCGGGCGATCTGACCGACCAGGGAACCGCCTGGGAACTGATCGACACCGCGGATCCCGACGCTGTCGTCCACTGCGCGGGAATCCCGGCGATGGGGATCCGTTCGGGCGGCGAGACCTTCGAGACGAACGTTCTCAGCACCTACCACGTCCTCGAGGCCGCCGGGCGAGCGAACGCGGAGGTCGTCTGGACCTCGAGCGAGAGCACCTACGGGATGCCCTTTGCGGCGACGCCCCCGCTGCCGGAGTACCTGCCGATCGACGAGGCCCACCCCAAGCGCCCGGAGGATCCCTACGGCACCTCGAAGCTCGTCGGCGAACTGATCGCCGAACGGACGGTCCGGGCGTTCGACGTCCCCATGACGTCGATCCGCCCCTCGTGGGTGAGCTACCCCGGCAGTCGGCAACTCGCCGAGGTTCGCGAGGCGTTCGACCCCGAGACGGCCGATCGGAGCGGGAACTACTGGTCGTACGTCGACGTCCGCGACCTGGCCTCGCTGGTCGAGGCCGCCCTCGAGGCCGACCGCGAGGGCCACGAGGCCTACCTCGCGGTCGCGGCGGAGAACTACCTCGGCAGACCCACCGCGGAGATGATCGAGGCGGTGTTCGGCGACCTGCCCGCCGACTGTGCGCTCGAGGGCGAGGAGTCGGCGTTTACGACGGCGAAAGCCCGCGAGGAGCTCGGCTGGGAGCCCGAGCACACCTGGCGGGAGGCGGAACAGGAGCCCTCCCACGCCCCGTCGTTTCTGGACGGCTGACGCGAGGGCGAGCCCGATCGCTCGAGACGGCTACCGGGGACTGGACCGTCCGGTTCGGCGGTCGTCGTCGCCCGCGTCTTGGTCGTCGCGGTCGTCGCGGCCATCGCCTTCGGCGGGTGGTCGCTCGTCGTCGTAGACGTCGACGTGGTGGACCGCGCTCGGCGAGAGCAGGCGATCGCCCTCGAGCTCGAGCCAACCGTTGGCGTGGACGACCACCGGTCCCTCGTAGAGGGGCTCGTCGCTCTCGCGGTCCTCGTAGACGACGGCCTCGTGGTAGGCTCGCGTGAGAGGGTTCAACCCGTCGGAGAGGATCGATTCGTTCGAAACCGGCGGTGGAAACATATCCGGAACGTGACCGAGAGACGACATAAATCGATCGGCGGTCGCGGGACCGTAACTGATTCACTCCGTGGTACGACTAGGTAATACATGGTCGAGCAGATTCTGTGCTACCGGGCGCCGACGACGGTCGTCGACGTGGACGCGATCGCGGACTGGCTCGAGGACCGCGTCGAGGCGTCGGTGTCGGTCCGGGATCGGTTTCTCGACGTCCACCGCGACGGGAAACTCGCCGAACGGTTCGCCGAGGCGCGGGTCACCTCGCCGTACGACCGCGAGACCGGGAACACGATGCTGGGAACGGTCCGCTACGAGGAACGCGCCCTCGAGCGCCCCGAGAGCGAGGGGGGCGTGCTCTACGACGGCAAGCAGGTCCAGCGGGCGTTAAACAGCGCGCTGCCGCCCGAGGAGCGCGGACTCGAGACGCTGCACGTCGCCGTCCTCGATCGGGCGATCGGGACCTGGGGCGACCACGACGGGCGCTGGCACAAGCGGGTGAGCATCCTCGGCCAGCCGGCGCTGCTCTCCGTGCCGGGGCTCTACGAGGCGCCCGCCAAGCCCGAGGAATACTACAAGGAGAAACAGCGCCACTCGCTGCTGTCGGGCGACGCCCCGCCACGGGAGGTCCTCGAGAACCGCGTCGAGGGCGAGTTCCTGGTCGAGAACGACCCGCGGACGACCGAGGCGCTGAAGGGGTACGCGCTGCAGGCGTCCGACTTCCTCGAGACGGGCGAGCCGTTTTGCGACCGCGAGGGGTGTCGGCTCTTCGACGCCCACTACCACGGGGACCTGATCGCGGCCCAGCTCCGCGAGCCCGAGTTCTGCAGCGAGCACGCGCGGCGGTACGACCGGGCGTGAGCCGGACTCGCGGTCCGCTACTCGGCCGCGGGAAGGGTAAACGTGAACGTCGTTCCCTCGTCGGGCTCGGAGTCGACGGTGATCTCGCCGCCGTGGCGCTCGACGACGCGCCGACACAGCGCCAGCCCGATCCCCGTCCCGTCGTGTTCGTCGCGGCTGTGGAGTCGCTGGAACACCTCGAAGACGCGCTCCTGTTGCTCGGGATCGATGCCGATTCCCTCGTCCCGGACCGCGATCCGCCACCTCGAGCCGTCGCGCTCGGCGTCGATTCGGACCCGCGGGGGGTCGTCGCCGCTGTACTCGATCGCGTTCTCGAGCAGGTTCTGAAACACCTGCCGGAGTTGCCCCTCGTCGCCCTCGATCCGGGGCAGCGACGCGGTCGTGATCTCGGCGCCGCTCTCCTCGATCCGGAGCCGGAGATCGGCGAGGACGTCCTCGAGGACGGCGTCCAGATCCACGGGTTCGAAGGGGTCGCCCTGTGTTTCGACCCGGGAGTACGCCAGCAGGCCGTCGATCATCTCGCGCATCCGTTCGGCGCCGTCGACCGCGTACTCGATGAACTCCTCGCCGTCCGCGTCGAGTTCCTCGGCGTACCGGTCCTCGAGGAGCTGAAGGTAGCTGGTAATCATCCGCAACGGCTCTTGGAGGTCGTGACTCGCCGCGTACGCGAACTGCTCTAACCGCTCGTTCGAGGCCTCGAGCTTGCGCTGGTACTCCCGGCGCTCGGTCACGTCCTGGACGACGAGCATCCCTTGCCGGGCCGAGCCGGTCGTTCTGACGGGGATCGTGTGCGCCCACAGCTCCCGCCCGGCGTAGCTCACCTCGAACGTGTTCTCCTCGCCCTCGAGCGCGGCCTCGAAGTACGGCTCGACGGTTTCGACGATCTCGTCGGGATAGCGCTCGTAGATCGTTTTCCCGACTGCACTCTCCCGATCGATGCCGAGGTCGGCGATGAGGTTGCCGCCGGCGGCCGTATACCGCAGGTCGTCGTCGAACAGCGCGACGACGCCGTTCGGGAAGTTCTCGGCGAGGGTCCGGTACCGTTGCTCGCTCTCCTCGAGCCTGCGGCGATACCCCCGACGTTCGGTGACGTCCGTCTGCGTGAGCACCCCGCGGACGACTTCGCCGCTCTCGTCCGTGATGGGCATCCCGTGAACGAGCACCGTACGTCGCTCCCCGTCGGCGGCCTCGATCTCGATAACGTCGGGATCGAGGATGGTCTCGCCCTCGAGGACGCGGCTCATCGTCCACTCCTCGGGCTCGATCGGCTCGCCGGTGTCGGCCCACCAGCCGTCGTAGCGCTCGTAGTCGGCGACGGTCTCGGCGTCGAAGACGTCGCCGCCCCAGATCTCCGCGGCGGCGTCGTTGGCCTCGACCAGCCGTCCATCGGCCTCCGCGACCACGACCCCGACCGGGAGCACCTCGAACAGCGTCTCGAGCTGGCGCCGTTGCTCCGCGAGTTGGCGCTCGACCCGCTTTCGTTCCGTAATGTCGACCAGCGCGCCGGGGAACGTAACCGGGTTTCCGTCGGCGTCGCACTCGACGCGGCCGCGGGCGACCACCCACCGGAACTCGCCGTCGGCGTCGCGGACGCGGTACTCCGCCTCGTACTCCCCGCAGCTCTCGAGGGCGGCCTCGATCCTGCGTTCGACCCGCTCGCGGTCGTCCTCGTGGATCGAGTCGACGAACGCCTCGAGGGCTACCCCTTCCCGGGCCGCGTCGGGATCGATTCCGAACTGCTGTGCGAACGCGGCGCCCGTGACGAGTCGATCGTCCACGACGTGCCACTCCCACGTGCCGACCGCACCCGCCTCCGTCGCTGCCTCGAGCTGGGCCTTCGCCTCTCGGAGGGACCGTTCGCGGTCCCGCCGATCGGTGACGTCCTGGGCCATCGCCATCCCGGAGACGACGCTCTCGTCGTCGGTCACCGGAACCGTATGGACTCGCCAGTTCCGACCCGCGTACTCGAGTTCGACCGTGCTCTCCGCCCCCTCGAGCGTCGCCCGCAGCTTCGGCTCCAGCGCGTCGGCGACGGCTCCGTCCCCGATCTCCCGGACGTGTTTCCCCTCGAGGTCGTCGGCCTCTATCGGGAGGTTCTCGAACGCCCGGCCGGCCGCGAGCGCGAACTCGAGGTCGTCGTCGAACAGCGCGACGATCCCGTTCGGGAACGACTCGGCCAGCGTCCGGTAGCGCCGTTCGGAGCGCTCGAGGTCGCGCTCGCGTTCCGTGCGCTCGGTGACGTCGCGGAAGTACACCGACAGCCCCGTCTCGGAGGGGTAGGCTCGCACCTCGAACCAGCTGTCCAGCGGCTCCGGATAGTACTCCTCGAACGTGACCGCTTCCGCCTCGGCCATCGCGTGCTCGTAGCGGGGTTTGAACTCCCGGCGCTCCGCCTCCGGGAACGCCGCCCAGACGGGTTTCCCGAGCAGCTGCCGGCCGTCGGGGTTGATCAGCTCCTCGGCGCGGTCGTTGAGGTAGGTGAACTCCCAGTCCTCGTCGAGCGCGAAAAAGGCGTCCGAGATTCGACCGTGGATCTCCTCGAGTTCGGAGCGCCGGTGCTCGCTCTCGATCGCCGACGCCAGCACGTTCGCGACGCTTTTGACGAAGTTCGCGTCGTAGGGCGTGAACGCGCGCGTCTCGGTTGCGTGCACGCCCAGCACCCCCCACGGCTCCTCGGGCGAGCCGACGACGACGCTGATCCCGCTGACGACGCCGTGGTCGACGAGCAGGTCGGGACCCGAAAAGCGCTCCTCGCCGCGCAGGTCGTCGACGACGACGGGCTCCTCCGACAGCAGCGTGTACCCCGCCTGCGAGTCCGTATCGGTGGGGACTGTCGCCGAGCCGATCAGTCCCGCCCGCCAGCCGACGCCCGCTCTGAGCACGAGCGCGTCGTCGGAACGCAGTTCGAGCACCTTCGCGTACTCGGCCTCGAGCGTGTCGGCGACGGCGGTCGACGCCTCCCGGAACAGCCGATCAAGGTCGTCCGCCTCGAGCGCGCGCTGACCGAGGTCGGCGACGACCTCCTGCTGTCGTATCCGACGCCGGAGCGCCGCGTCCGTCTCGGGAGCCGAATCCATGATAACCTCGCTACTAGCGTGGTGTGCGTAAGCCCTTCTATTTGCGGCCTCCCCGATCCCGCCGACGATCGGTCGCGGTGCCCGCACGAACCGGTGTCTACTTCTATCCGACTCCTGAAAAACCGACGATGAGCGAGGAGTTTACGAGGGAGGTCCCCGTCCGGTTCCGCGATCTCGACCCGCTGAACCACGTCAACCACGCCGTCTACGCGAGCTACCTCGAGTCGGTCCGGATCGACTACATCGAGGCGGTGCTGGGCCAGCGGCTGCGCGAGCTGTCGTTCGTGATCGCGAACCTTGAGCTCTCCTACCGACGGCCGATCGAGTACGGCGACGAGCCCGTCGTCGCGCTGTGGGTGACCGACCTCGGTGAGACGAGCTGTACGATGGCTTACGAGATCCGGGTCGACAGCGAGGTCGCCGCGACCGCCGAGACCGTGATGGTCCACACCGACGGCGAGACCGGAAAACCGGCGCCGATCGACGAGGACGTCCGCGAACGGATCCGCGAGTACGAGGGGCTCGAAACGCCGACCTAAGCGCCGTCGCCGATTCTGCCACCTGTCAGCCGAACGACGCCGAAGATGTGCGTCTCGTCGGCGACCGCCCGCGATCGCTCCCGGAGCCTGGCGTGGGCCGCGTCGATCTTCGCGTCGAGGCGCAGGTGGGGGTCGTCGTCGTAGCGCAGCTTCGTCGTCGGCGGCGTCGACAGGACGACGATCGCCCGGAAGACGGCGTTGACGGGCGGGGCGTACCACGCGTCGCTCCGAGCGGCGTTGGCCAGTACGACGTGGCCGTCGGGACCGACGAGGTCGCACCAGTCGTCGACCGCCCCCGCGGGGTCCTCGAGCATGCCGACGACGAACGTCGCGAGGACGGCGTCGACGTCTCCGCGGACGGGCGGTCGGGTCGCGTCGCCGCGGACGACGTGGACGTTGTCGTACGCCGCGGTGAGCTCGCGGGCCCGCTCGAGGACCGGTCCGGTGAAGTCGATCCCGATCACGGTCCCCTCGGGACCGACCTGCTCCCGGAGGGAGGGGAGGTTCGCGCCCGTGCCACAGCCCATCTCGACGACGGTGTCCCCGGGCTCGAGCCGGCAGGCGGCCGCGGCCCGCCGACGGAGCGCCGGGACGCCGGGCGTTCGGCGCGCGATCAGGTCGTAGAGCCGGGCCCAGCGGCCGTAGAACTCCCGTGCGTCCTCGCCGCTCGTGCTCGCCGACATGTTAGAGGAGCGCCCGGACGCTGTCGGCGACCGACTCCGCGTCGGACCCGAGCACGTAGATCAGCGGTTCGATTCCCATCCCGCCGGTCTGGTAGAGCACCGTCGCCGACGGCTGGTCGTCGATGGCCGCGCCGACGCTTTCGTCGACGTCCCCCGACTCGTCGAACTCGGCGGTGACGTGGCCCCGCTCGGACAGTTCCTCGAGCAGGTCCGGGTCGTAGGCGACGTTGATCGCCGCCGCGGCGTCGGACCCGTGGTGACGCGCCGAGAGCAACACCGTCGCGACGTGCTCGGAGACGCCGAACTCCGGGCTCGTGGGGACCGTCGCCCGCCCCTTCACGTCGAAGATCCGGCCCGGGACGCCCGCGACGTCGTCGACGCCCTCGGCGTCGGGCGTGCAGGCGACGAGGTTCGAGCCGACCGCGGGGATCAGGGTCGCAAAGCCGCTGGCGTTCTCGAGGATGCCCAGCCCGCGCCGCAGCGAGGACAGCACCCGCTCGCTGGTCCGGAGCTCGCTCTCGGGGTCGTGCACCCGGAAACTCGAGCCGTGGTCGGCCAGCTCGGGGACGGCCTCCTCGTGGAGCTGGGCGAGCAGGTCGCTGCCGCCCTCGAGCTCGCGGATCAGCACCTCAGTCTCGATTAGCGCCTGCACGGGCGTCATGTCGCCGTCGGCCAGTCCCTCGCCGAGCTCGTCGACGAGGGCGGTGACCCGCTCGTCGTCGGCGATGCGGTCGTTGACCGTCACGTCCCCGTGGGCGTACTTCGAGACGGCGCTCTGACTGATCCCCAGCACCGTCGCGACCTCGCTCTGGGTGAGTCCCCGCTCCCGGAGCTCGCCGGCCAGCAGCGAGCGGAAGGTCGGCAGGAACTCGTCGACGACGATCTCTTCGACGAATTGCATCTCGTGAGTGGGCAGACGCGCGCCGCGGAAATAACTTCCCAGGTCGGTCGACGGACGATCGACGAGACCGACGGCGCCGCGTCGCGGACGATTTATCCCGTCGTCGACGAAACCCTCACCCGATGACCGACCAATCCATCGGGCTCGTGATCGGTTCCGGGGTCGCGACGTTCCTGATCGTCGGCGTCGCCGTCGGCGAACTCCTCGGCCACCAGTTCGGCATCACCCCGCTCGTCGGGGTCCCCGTCGGCGGACTCGCCGGCGCCGTCGCGGTCGCCAGCGTCGCGACCGGGCTCGCCGAGTCGACTCCGCCCCGCCAGCGCCGGCTGACCGGGGGGTTCGCCGGGTTCACGATCGGGTTCGCGATCGGCACCGCGCTGGCTGGCGCCGTCCTCAGCTTCGATCTCAGCTCGGCGGTCGCGATCGGCGCGGCCGTCGGGATCGTGCTGGGGGTCGTCGCCGCCGATCGGGTCTAGTCCTCGCGCTCGAGCTGGTCGCCGCCGAACTCGTCGTCGCTCTGGATGCGCGAGGCCTGGGGGCCGCGCTGATCCTGATACTTCGAGCCCCGGTCGCTCCCGTAGGGTCGTTCCGCAGCCGTTTTGAGTTCGGTGAAGGTGAGCTGGGAGATCCGCATTCCGGGGGTCAGGGCGACGGGCGCGGTCCCGAGGTTCGAGAGCTCGAGGGTGATCTGCCCGCGGTACCCGGGGTCGCAAAGCCCCGCTGTGGCATGGACTACCACAGCAAGTCGTCCCAGAGAAGAGCGACCCTCGACGTGAGCGATCAGGTCGGCGGGGATCTCGACGCGTTCGTGGGTCGTCCCCAGCACGAAATCGCCCGGATGGAGGATAAAGTCGTCGCCGTCGTCGACGACAGTCTCGGTGACGTACTCGTCGACCTCGTGTTCGGCGTCGGGGTGGATACAGGAGATGTTCGTCCGCTGGAACTCGAGGAACTCCCGGCCCAGTCGCAGGTCGACGCTGGCGGGCTGGATCTGCAGTTCGGGATCGTCGAGGGGGTCGACGACGAGGTCGCCGTCCTCGAGGCGTCTGAGAATATCGGCGTCGGAGAGGATCATAGGCGAGCCGACGAACGGTGTGGGTGTAAACGGTTCGACTTCGGTCGACTCGAGGGACGCGGGCTTTCGCCGCGGCTATAGGGATCGGTCCCGTTCGCTCGGGTATGAAACAGGCCATCGTCGCCCGTACGGACATCGGAATGGGACAGGGGAAACTCGCCGCGCAGGTCGCCCACGCCTCCTTATCGGCTTACGAGAAGGCCGACAAGCGAACCCGCGATCGGTGGAAGTCGGGCGGCCAGAAGAAGGTCGTCCTCAAAGGGGAGAGCGAACGACAGCTCCACGAGCTCTCCGAAATCGCGGAGAGTCGCGGCCTGCCCAACGCCGTGATCCGCGACGCGGGTCACACCCAGCTCGAGTCGGGTACCGTCACCGCGCTGGCGGTCGGGCCGGGCGACGAGGACGTCGTCGACCGCGTCACGGGCGAACTTTCCCTGTTCTGACTGGATCGCCGGCTCGAAAACCCCTTTTCGGCTGGAGCCCGTCGATCGGGTATGACCGACGACCCCCACGGCGGACAACCGATCGAGCGGGCCGGGGCCGACCTCGAGGAGGCAGCTGCGGCGGTCGTCCTCGTCCACGGCCGCGGCGCCCGAGCGCGAGGCATGCTCGGGATCGCCGACGAGATCGGCCGCGACGACGTCGCCTACCTCGCCCCGCAGGCGGCACGACGGACCTGGTACCCCGAGTCCTTTCTCGCCGAGATCGAGTCGAACCAGCCCCACCTCGAGTCGGCGCTCGGGCTGCTCGAGGACGTCCTCGAGGAGGTGACGACCGACGACGGCGACGGGAGCGTCCCCCTCGAACGGACGGTGGTGCTCGGGTTCTCCCAGGGCGGCTGTCTCGCGACGGAGTACGCCGCCCGGAACGCCGACCGCTACGGCGGCGTCGTCGCCCTGAGCGGCGGCCTGATCGGGCCCGAGGGGACGCCGCGGGAGTACGAGGGCTCGATGGACGGGACGCCCGTCTTCGTGGGCTGTGGCGATCGGGACCCCCACATCCCCGTCGAGCGCGTCGCGGAGACCGCCCGCGTCTTCGAGGACCTCGAGGCCGACGTCGAGAAACGGATCTACGAGGGCGTCGGCCACACGGTGCTCGCGGACGAACTCGAGTACGTCCGCGGGCTCGTCGCCGACGTCGCCGGGCGACCTGGTACGGACGGTTAGTTTCTTATATACCAACTGCTGATCCAAAACAACGGGGTGCGGTATTGATCACTGCAGGGGCGGTAGGTACCGGAAACGATGAACGCTCGGTGTCCGGAGTGCAGCGACGGTCTGGGAGAGCTGGTCGGAAAGAGACGGGACGACGGCGACGTCTCGGCGGACTTCGAGTGTCCGGGCTGTGGCCACGAGTGGAACGTTACGCTGTAGCGGCCCGGGAATCGGCGGCTGCATCGCCGGCCCTTGAGAACGAACCGATTTATCCGCGGCGTTCGAACCGTCGTCAACGAGCATGCGCCCAGCCCACCCTACAGAGCAGGCCGTCGGGATCGACCGCTACGTCAGCGACGCCGACGGCGTCGGCGGCCGCCTCCGCACCGCGGACGACCACTTCCGCGTGCGCGAACTCGAGCGCTTCGACACCGAGTCCCTCGAGGCTTCGACCGACGCCTACCCTCACCTCGTCTTCCGGGCGACGCTGCGGGGGTGGGACACGAACGACTTCGCCTCCCGCGTTTCGGACGCACTGGGGATCTCCCGCGAGCGCGTGAACTGGGCGGGCACGAAGGACAAGTACGCCGTGACCACCCAGCTGTTCTCGGTCTACGGCGCCGAACCGGCGGACCTGCCCGACGTCGACGGCGCAGACCTCGAGGTGCTGGGTCGGGCGGGACGGAACCTCGAGTTCGGCGACCTGGCGGGCAACGGCTTCGAGATCGTCGTCGGCGACCCGGAGCGCCCGGAAAACGCCGAGACGATCACCGACGAGTTGTGCGAGTTCGGCGGGCTCGAGGGCCGACGGGACGGAGACGGGGGCGAGGAGACGGCGACGCCGATCGGCGTCCCCAACTTCTTCGGCCAGCAGCGGTTCGGCAGCCGGCGCCCGGTCACTCACAAGGTGGGCCTCGAGATCGTCCGCGAGAACTGGGAGGGCGCCGTGATGGCCTACCTGGGGAACCCAACCGACGCGGAGCCCGAGGGGACGCAGGAAGCGCGGGCGTTCGTCGACCGCGAACTCCGACGGAGTTCGGATTCTTCGAGCGGGGAGCGACGCGACCCGGGAGAGGAGACGAGAGACTGGCAGGCGGCCCTCGAGCGGATCCCGAACCGCCTGCGCTACGAGCGCTCGATGTGTCACGCGCTGGCCGAGTGCGACGGGGAACCCGGTCCCGAGGAGTTCCGGACGGCCCTCGAGCGGGTGCCCTCGAACCTCCAGCGGCTGTTCGTCCACGCCGCGCAGTCCTACGCCTTCAACCGAATGCTGAGCGAGCGCCTCGAGCGCGGGCTCCCGTTCGATCGGCCCGTCGCGGGCGACGTCGTCTGCTTCTCCGATTCGGACGCTCCCGACGAACTCGTACTCCCCGACACCGATCGCCTCCAGCGGGTCGACGAGCGTCGCGTCGACGCCGTTACCCGCCACTGCGAGCGCGGCCGAGCGTTCGTCACCGCGCCGCTGGTCGGCACCGACACGGAACTGGCCGACGGCGAGCAAGGCGAGATCGAACGCGACGTGCTCGAGGAACTGGCCCTCGAGCCCGGGGACTTCGACCTGCCGGGGGAGTTCCACTCGACGGGAACCCGCCGGGCGATCCTGGTTCGGACGGACCTGGGGCTCGAGCGCGAGCCGCTGACGCTTTCCTTTTCCCTGCCGAAGGGGTCGTATGCGACGGTCGTCGCGCGGGAGTACCTGAAGGTCGATCCCGTCGACCTGGGCTGACTCCTCGACGGCCCCGCCGGAATCGGCCGGTCGCGCCTGACAGGCTTTTGTCCGCTCGAGCCCTCCCTCGAGTATGCGAAGCGAACGCCTGCAGCGGGAGATCGACGACCTCGTCGCGCGGGGGTGGACGATCGAGGACGAGGGCCGAGACAGGGTCGTCATGGTCGACCGGGAGTTCGGATCGGTCGGCTCCCACGTCCTGGTCGCGGTCCTGACGATCTGGTGGACGATGGGGATCGGGAACGTCCTCTGGGGGGCGTACAACTACGTCGCGAACTCCCGGCGCCAGGTCCTCTGGGAGGGGCGAACTCGGTGTCCGTCCTGCGGGGCCGACGCCGGCGAGGACGCGGCCTACTGTCCGTCCTGCGGGACCGACCTCGAGACCGCGGCGGCGGAGCCCGGACCGACGTGTCCGAACTGCGGGGCGGTCGCCGACGAGGGGGCGCGGTACTGTCGGGCCTGCGGAACCGAGCTGCCCGCCGGGTCGTAGGCTGGGCGAAAACGCGGCCGTTTTACACGCGCCCCGCGAACCGCGGGTATGGAGTGTCGCCACTGTGGCTCGCCCCTCGAGAAACCCGGCGACTTCTGTCTGCGCTGTCGGGAGGAGAACACCGCGGCAATCGTGCTCGAGGCGGACCGCGAGCGGGCGACGCTGACGATGCTAGCCGAGGAGGACGCCGACGATCCCGTGATCGCCGAGACGACGATCACCACCACGCCCGAAGACGGCGAGAACGAGGTCGTCGAACTGCGGAACTTCGCGGGGCTGCTGGCCGACGAGATCCGACGCAAGCGTCCCGACGAGGTCTACGCCGGCGGCGAACGGGACGTCGTGCGCGCGGTCAGACGCGACGTCCACCACCCCTTCTACCGGATCGACGACGACGATGCCGTCGAGGCGGTCCTCGAGCGCCGGGGGAATCGGGCGCTCGAGGTCGTCGAGACCCCGCCCGCCGAGAAGATCGGCGGCAGCCACTCGACGCTGATCGGCGGCCGAACCGGGATGCGGGCGATCCGAACCGTCGCGGGCCACCCCCACGTCAAGAAGGTCATCCCGGGGCCGATCGACGCGGGCGGGAAGGGCTCGCAGTCGGGGCTGCGAGCGAAGGTGACCCGCGCCGACGACGGCGGCAACGTCCGGATGCTCATCCGGAACGGCTCGAGCGTTCAGGAAAACAGGATCGTCACGACCGCCCCGAACCGGGAACTCGGCGAGCGGATCCGCGCCGATCTCAACGACGTCCTGACCGACGCGGAGTTTCAGTGAGCGCTCGCATCCCTCGTTCGGCCCTCGAGTAGGGAGATCAGTGTCGTCGCTCCGAGGAAGCGACAGGCGCTGCTGGTTCTCGGGCCCTTATCAGGGCGAGTGTAATTAGATATAATTAGCCATGCTCGAGCGAGCCGATGCGGTCCTGGCTGCGATCCCGCTGCTCGCGGTGAGCGGTCTCGCCCTCCGGACGGCGATCGCGGTTTCGGGGGTCGGAACGGGACTCCTCGCCGCGCCGCTGGCCCCGGTCGGTCCGTTCGCGGCGCTCGCGTTCGTCTTTCGCGAACTGGTCGCCGGCCCCGTCGCCGAGCGCTCCGCGGACGAGTAGTCGCGACTCAACAGGTTTAAGAATCCAGTAGCGATAGGTAGCGGTACTATGGGTAATCAAGAAGTCGGCAGCGCGGGCCGTTTTGGCGCACGCTACGGTCGCGTCGCTCGGCGCCGCGTCAGCGAGATCGAAGACGACATGGAAAACGCCGAGGTCGACGGGGACAGCGTCACCCGCGTCGGTACCGGCATCTGGAAGAACGAGGAAACCGGCGAGGTCTTCACCGGCGGCGCCTTCCGACCGGAGACCCCCGCGGGTCGCACCGTTCAGCGCTCGATTCGCGCCGCGCTGGCCGAGGACGAATAACGCCCTCTCGCTCGCTACGCATGAGTTACAAGTGCTCCCGCTGTAAACGCGACGTCCAGCTCGACGAGTACGGCGGCGTTCGGTGCCCCTACTGCGGCCACCGCGTCCTCCTGAAGGAACGCAGCCGCGACGTCAAGGAAGTCGGCGTCCGGTAGCGAACCGTGGCCGCCCACGGCGCGACTCTCGAGTTCGAGTACGACGGGCCGGCTCGAGCCCGCATCGTCGCCGACTCGGTCGCCCGCGAGGTCGGCGAGATCGACGACGAGCGCTCGAAGACGGCGATCGGTCGCGAGGACGCCGTCGTTCGCATTGAGATCGAGGCCGCCGATCCGGTCGCGCTCCGCGCGGCGTTGAACACCTGGCTCTCGCTGATCGACGTCGCCGAACGGGCCGCGGACGTCGGCGACGGAATCGGCCGGAAGACGGGAACGTAGCAGTCGTCGGCCGATTACTTTTCACCGCGGTCCTCGAGGACGCTACTATGAGCGACGCGCGACGCCGCCTCCTGCTGGCGGGCGGAACGATCGGGTTCGGGTTCGGCGCCGCCATCGACACGGTGGTCTTTCACCTAACCTTTCAGACCCACCACCTCCTCTCGGGGTTCTACGATCCGTACAGCCTCGACGGCCTGCGGACGAACGTGATGTTCGACGGGCTGTTTCTGGTGTCGAACTTCGCGATCATGATCGTCGGCTTCGCCCTGCTCTGGCGACTCGTCAACGGCGCCGACCGTCGGTTCTCGACGCGGTCCCTCGCGGGGGCGATCGTCGTCGGAGCGGGCGTGTTCAACGTCTTCGACGGGGTCGTCGACCACTACGTGCTCGACTTGCACAACGTCGTCCACGGCACCGAGGCGTGGAATCCGCCGTGGGTCGTCATAAGCGTCGTCATGCTCGCCGTCGGATACGTCTTGCTCCGGGGCGCGGACGACTATGCGGCCCGAACCGGCTGATCGCGCTCGCCGCCAACCGTCGACTACTCGAGGGCGACTCCGACCGTCGCGGGCTCGAGGTCGAAAAACGCCGTCTCGTACCCCTCGTGGCGCGAGAGCTGCGGCGCCGCGTCGACGATCACGGCCAGTTTCGGGGCGGCCTCGAGAACCGTTCGGTCGACCGCGGCGCCGTAGTGGTGGCCGCGATCGGCCTCGAGACGCTCTTCGAGAGCCGTCCGCTCCCCGAACTCCGCTTCCCGAACCGGCGCGACCGACAGCCCCGCAAACGGGACCGAGAACCCGTTGTATCGGGTGCGTGCGGTCGCGACGACGTCGGCCTCGCCGCCCGGCCCGTCGACGCCGACGCCGAACTCGAGGTCGCCGCTGCGGGCGGTACCGAGCCACGCGTCGACGGTATCCTCGAGCGCCGGTTCTCGGCCGTCCCCGTGGCCGTCAGCGCCGCCGTGATCGCCGTGGTCGTCGCGGCCGTGCCCCGACCCGCGATCGTGGGCCATCGGCTCGACTGCGCCCGGCTCGCCGCGGCCCTCGTCCTCGTCGATCAGCCGGCGCCCGAGCGACTCGATCTCCGCGGCCGCGTACTCGAACTCGACGTCGACGGTCCGGGACCGCTCGAGGCGGTCGGCGATCGCGCCGGCGGTTTCGACCCTCGTCGGTTCGATCCGGACCGTCGCGACGTGGGGACCGTCCTCGCCGAGCGCGGCGTTGTCGCCGTAGTGAAACCCCATCCGCTGGGAGAGCATCGGCCAGAGGGTGCGCTCCTCGACCAGCTCCCCGCGGCTGCGGATCGTCGTCGACACCGACGTCGGAACCGCGAGTCCGGTCTCGAGATCGGTGACCGTCGCCATCAGGTGGACGGCGTGGTGGTCCCGAACGTCCGCGCGCGCCCGTTCCGCGTCGGTCACCGTCCAGAAGGAATGCGGCTGGGTCGCCGTCAGCGTCACCGCCAGGCCGTCGGCGGTCGCGGTCCCGAAGGTGGCCATCTCGTCGACCTTCGGGGGGACGTAGACTCCCTCGGGAGGGTCGACGACGAGCTCGCGCCAGGCGTCCTCGCGCTCGAGGGCGTCGAGACAGCCCGCCGACAGCGACAGCGAGAGGGCGCCGGCCGTGAGCACGTCTCGGCGTCGCATTGCCGGACACAGGCCGACGGGCGGGATAGGCGTCACGGTTGCAGCCTCAACGGAGCGCGTCGGTTCGCGATCGAACGACAAAGCTTGGCTTTATCAGTCCGGAGGGCGACGGTCGAGACATGCAAGGAAACCTGCCGCCGGAAGCACAGGAGAAGATCGAGCAGCTCCAGGGTCTTCAGGAGACCGCACAGGAAGTCGCCGTCCAGAAACAGCAGGCCGAGACCAACCTCGAGGAGGCCGAGAGCGCCCTCGACGAGCTCGACAACATCGACGAGGACACCACGATGTACCGAAACGTCGGCGAGCTGTTCGTCGAGACCGACTACGACACGGCCGAGGACGACCTCGAGGAGAAGGTCGACTCCCTCGAGATCCGCCTCGAGACCCTCGAGAAGCAGGAGGAGCGCGTCCAGGAGCAGTTCGAGGGCCTACAGGACGAGCTCGAGGAGCTGCTCGGCGGCGCGGGCGGCGGCATGGGCGGCCCGGCCGGTCCGGGCGGTCCCGGCGCCGGCGGCGCGTAAATGCCAAACGAGGAGCCGACCGACGAGGAGATCGTCCAGACCGCCTCCGACGCGGCGGAGGGGCTGATCTTCTCCCGGTACAAACAGTCCAACGTCCGCGACTGCGACGTCACGGTCAGCTTCGAGGACGGCGTCCTCGAGGTCGACGTCTACCTCAACGCTCCCGAGGGCGCGGCCGACCCCGATCAGGTCGCCGACGACGCGGCCCTCGCCGCGCGCGAGGCCGTCGACGAGCTGTTCGCGGAGTGACGTTCGGACCGATTCTTTCGACCGTCGAACCGGCACAGCGCCCCGCTTCGCGCGATCCGTGCCACCTCACCGCACGTCCAACCGAGTAGCGGGTCGCCTGCGAACGGCCGCGTTCGCCGACCGCCGTCCTCGCGCGTAGCCGCGGGCACGGCGCCTCCTCAACGGCCCGGACACGCCTTCAGCAGGTGCTCGCGGTAGATCGGCGCGGGAACGCGCGAGCCGCAGCACTCGCACTCGAGTCGCTCCGCGTCGGGGCGGTCGGCGTCGGGTCGGTCTGCCACGGGCGGTCGTACCCGCTCCGGGACGGTAGTCGTTTCGCCGCCGACCGAACGGTTATTCAGCCCGCGTCCCCGACCGTCCGTCGTGAACCTCTCGATCGTCGATCTGGCGCCCGTACGGGACGGGGAGAGCGCGACCGAAGCCTACGAGCACACGACCGAACTCGCTCGAGTCGCCGAGGAGCTGGGCTACGAGCGGTTCTGGGTGGCCGAACACCACGGGCTGGCCGACTCGATCGCCAGCACCACGCCCGAGGTGCTGATCGCCCACCTCGCCGCCAACACCGACGAGATCCGGGTGGGCTCCGGGACGGTCCTGTTGAACCACTACAGCCCGTTCAAGGTCGCCGAGACGTTCGCCTCGCTGGACGGGCTGGCGCCCGGCCGGGTCGACCTCGGGCTGGGTCGCGCGACGGGGATGCCCGAAGTCGACCGCGCGCTCGGCACCGAGCGCAGAAAGCGCAACCCCGACCGGGATCACGCCGAGAAGATCGAGGCCGCCGCGAGCCACCTCTACGACGGCTTCGAGGCGGGCCACCCCTACGCCGACATCCAGCTTCCGCGTTCGGACGGCGACGTCCCCGAGATCTGGGTGCTCGGCTCGAGCCCCTCGAGCGCCGAGATCGCCGGCGAGCTCGGGCTGCGGTACTGTTTCGCGGCGTTCATCCGACCACAGCTCGCCGAACGGGCCTTCGAGGTCTATCGAAACACCTTCGAGCCCTCCGCGTTCGGCGCCGGTCCCGACGAGCCGACGGGGATGCTCGCGGTAAACGCCGTCTGTGCGGAAACCGACGAGGAGGCGGCTCGCCTCCGCTCGACGGCCGAAGCCTCGTACAAGCGGATGCAACGCGGGGTCGTCGGCTCGTTGCCGCCGGTCGAGGAGGCCATCGACGAACTCGGCGGCGTTCCCGAGCCGACGCCGAACCCGCTCCCGGACGGTGAGTGGCCTCGCTCGATTTCGGGGAGTCCGGAGACGATGCGGGACCTGCTCGAGGGGCTCACCGACCGGGTCGGCGTCGACGACGTGATCGTCCAGAACCTCATCGCGGACCACGACGCGGTGCTCCGATCGCACGAGCTGCTCGCGGAGGCGGCCGCCCTCGAGAACGCGGGCTGAGCGGGCGGCGTTACCAGTGGGCCAGCACGTTGAACAGGTCGACGCCGACCGCGAACGGTAGCAGTACCAGCGTCGCCGCGTACACGAGTCCGACCAGCAAGGTATCCCGGGTGCTTCGATCCGGGAAATCGTCGGACGACAGCGAGTAGTGCACCGCGCTGAGCAGCTTCGTCGTTTCTTCGAACACCTGTTCGGTTCTGTTCATCGTCGGCGCTCACCCCCGTGACGGGATCTCATAACGACACTCACGACGGTATCGACGGTCGATCAAGATAACTGTATCTATTACAGTGCGGATTCCCGAGAGAACTCCCGCAGTTCGGATCCGCCGACGGAGCGCACCGCGAGGGGGTCGAACCGCGGCCGCGAGATCACTCGCCGAAGACGGAATCGAAGAACTTCCGCTCGGAGGTCCGCAGGTGCTGGTTGAATGTCGCGGGCGAGATACCGAGGCGGTCGGCGATCTCCTCGCCGGTGCTCTCGCGGGGCCAGTCGAAGTAGCCCGCGAAGTAGGCCGTCTCGAGGGCGGCGCGCTGTTTCTCCGTGAGGTCGCTCTCGAGGACCGACTCCGAACCCGACTCCGAGCGGTCGCCGCGCTCGGTCGTCCGCTGGGCGAGGTAGGTGACGTCGGAGCGGTGTTCCTTGAGCAATTCGATCATCTGGCGGGTGTCCCGGCCGCGGGGGAGTTCGACGACGAACCGGAACTCCCCGTCGTCGATCGTCGCCGACTCGACCCGGCCGCCGTGGGTGGCGATCGTCTCGAACAGCGAGACGGCGGTGGGGGCGACGAGTTCGAACTCGAAGTAGTTCTTCCGGGCCGAGAGGACCCGCGCCTCGTCGAGTCCGTCGGTCTCCTCGATCGTCTCGAGGAACGTCTCCTGGTCGACGTCGGTCGCCGACCCGTAGACCAGCAGCGTCTCGTCGCCGTGGATCATCCGGTCGAACCGGATCGTACACGACTCGGCCGTCGAGAGGGCGATGAGTTCGGGGGCCATCTCCTCGATGCGGAACTCGAGTTCGATGACGGCGTCGCTGACCAGCGCGTCCTTGCGCTCGATGGCGGTGATCGCGTGAGCGATGACGTCGCCGATCCGCGAGAGGATCGTCGCCTCGGCGTCGGTAAACGAGCGGGGCGACTCCGAGTAGACGTTCAACACGCCGTAGACGAGGTCCTCGTGGACGATCGGGATCGCGATCGACGACCGGTAGCCCCGGTCGCTCGCGGCGTCGCGCCAGGGGTCGAACGTCTCGTCGGTCCGGGTGTCGTCGGCGACCTGAACCTCGCCAGTTCGGATCGCGGTCCCGGCCGGGCCCTGCCCTTGCTCGTCGTCCTGGTCGGCGGAGACCTCGATCTCCTCGAGGTAGCCGTCCTCGACGCCGGCCGCCGCCGCCGGTTCGATCCGGTCGCTACCGGGGTTGACGCTGCCGAGCCAGGCGAACCGGTAGCCGTCGTCCTCGACGAGGCGGTCGCAGACCTCCTGTTCGAGCTCCGCGCGAGTCTCGGTCGTGATCACCGCGTGGGTGATGTCGTTGCCGATCCGGTTGAGCCGGTTGAGCGCCTCGAGCTGTTCGCGCTGGCGGCGGCGCTGTCGTTCCTGGTGGGCCCGCTCGATCGCGTGGTGGATCGTCCGGATCAGCAACTCGTCGGTGACCTCGTCCTTGACGAGGAAGTCCTGGGCGCCGCTTTGAATCGCCTGCACGCCGACCTCCTGGTCGCTGACGCCGGTGAAGACGACGATCGGTGCCTCGGCGGCGACGTCGCTGACCGTCTCGAGGGTGTCGAGCCCGCGGCTGTCCGGAAGGTTGAGATCGAGCAGGACGAGATCGGGCGGCGAGGACGACAGCGTCTCGAGGCCGTCCTCGAGGCGATCCTCGTGGATCACCGTCGGCGCCTGGCTCGTCGACTCGTCGGGGTTGACCCGCTGGGTGAGTTCGGTCGCGTCCCGGAGCATCTCCTGGATCAGCCGGGCGTCGCCGGGGTTGTCCTCGATCAACAGCAACTCGAGGGTGCCGCCGACGTCGGCGTCGTCGGCCGCTCCGGAGACGGCGTCGTTCATCGGTCGTCACCCTCCGGCGGGAGCCGAACCACGGAGAACCAGAACTTCTCGAAGGCCCGGACGGTCTCGATGAACTCGTCGGGATCGACCGGTTTCGTCAGGTAGGCGTTGGCGTGGAGCTCGTAGGATCTGGCGATGTCCTCCTCGGCTCGCGAACTCGTCAGGACGATCACCGGGATCGACTGCAGTTCGGGGTCGTCCTTGAGCTCGGCGAGGACCTCCTCGCCATCCTTGCGCGGGAGATTGAGATCGAGCAAGATGAGATCGGGTCGCGGGGCGTCCTCGTACTCGCCTCGCTGGTGGAGAAAATCCAACGCGTCGCTCCCGTCCGAAACGGTGTGCAGGTCGTTGTCGATCCGACCCTGCTTGAACGCCTCTCGGGTAAGACGGACGTCGCCCGGATTGTCCTCGACCAGGAGCAGCTGGGCCGGTTCGGGAGTGTACTGTCCTGACTCGCTCATTGCCGTTCGGTTCGTGCTCGACGGTCGTCTCTGCTTCGGTTTCGCGGGGGGAGGGCTCGATCCGACGCGGCCCGCGAGGACCAGCGCCGGTCGGCGTCCGGCGTCGCGGAACCCGCCGCGAGACTGCGGCGGGCACAACTGTTCGGAGACAAGGTTACCTGTCCCGTTATCGGTGGAGACAGATATACGTGCGGGCTGCATGGGCGCATCCACCCGCGTTCGAAACCGGGCGCACTCGTCGGCCACACCTGGACCGGTCGGGAGCGCGGTCGTCGCGGCGACGGCGAGACCGAGAACCGGTTCCGTATCGTGGGATGCGATGTATCGCCGTCTCGAGACCCGACCGGACCGTCGGGTGCAACCGTGCCGTCGCTGCACACGGGCCGGGGCGGAAACCCGACGTTCCTCGCTCGCGTCGCCTCGGTCGCCACCCGGGAGTCGACGCTCTCGAGGTCCGGGCTCGTCGGGGATCACGAACAGCGCGGGTGCGGAACCTGCTTCGATCACGGCGAGGAGGACCCCTCCGGCGGCGCTGCGATTTGGCAACGCACGCACCCACGATCCGAGACGGAACGGAGAGTGCGGGTTCCGAACCCGTCGGGGCTCGCGGCCGGTTTCGATCGCGAGAGACGAACGGCGGGCGGCGTCGCTGAAAGCGCGACTCGAGAACGACCCGCGCTCGGTAGCTCGAGAGAGATAAATCATACACCGCGATAGCAAACGTAACGCCGGTTCGACGGGAACCCGTCGAGGGAGCGGCCACGGTGTCGGCTAGTGGTTTCATACCGGTCCCGTTCGTACGGTCGCCCATGGACGAGATCTCACTCGGCGTACCGGAACCGCTGCTCGACCGACTCCCGGAGGAGGACGACGCCGCCGCGGCCGATATGCAGGAGGCGGTTGGCGGGTGGGAGCAACAGCTCAACCGCGTCCTCGAGGAGTCCGCGGACGAACGCGAGGCCGCGGGCCGCGTCCTCGAGTCGATCGACCGCTTCGAGGAGCGCTACCGGACCTACGACGAACTGGTTCCCGAGCTGCGGGCGTGGGGACAGTCGCCGATCTACGCGATCGCGTGGCGGACGCTGTACGCCGACGTCGTCGCCCAACTGTACGAGCACGACGACCTCGGCGAGCACTTAGAACAGGAGCGAAACGCGCGGCTGGTCGAGGACGGAATTCGGCTGCAGGACCTCTAGGAAGGGCGGATCTCGCCCTCGAGCCCGCCTCGGCTGGGCGTCCCACAAGGGCTTTCACCCGGGCCTCGCTACCTGCAGGTGTGGCAGCGACCGACGACTCCCGCCAGCCGCTTGACCTGACGACGCGTCTCCGCCGCCGCGTGCTCCCGACCGTGCACCGCATCAAGGAGCCGCTGGGCGGGTTCGCGACCTGCACCCAACACCCCGACGAGTACGTCGGCACCGTCGACCGGACCGTCTCGGAGTTCCGGACGGA
Organism: Natronococcus sp. JC468; assembly: GCF_012163165.1. Classification (NCBI taxonomy): domain Archaea; kingdom Methanobacteriati; phylum Methanobacteriota; class Halobacteria; order Halobacteriales; family Natrialbaceae; genus Natronococcus; species Natronococcus sp. JC468. The sequence goes on along the minus strand of NZ_JAAVUO010000001.1, from coordinate 157,720 downwards.
TCTCGAGGCGATGTCGTTTACCCCCGAACCCGTCGCCTCGCTGAAGGTCCACCGCGACGGCCGCCTCTCGGCGGGCAGCTGGGTGCGTCGGCGGTCGCCGCTCTCGAGCCGGCAGCTCCACGTCGCCCTGTTCAGAGCGGGCGGCGAGCGCCTCGAGGTGTTCGCCCACAGCGAGTACTCCTGGCTTCGCCACCCCTACAGACACTACACCGCCGAGGGGTGGGATACCGAGGCCGGCGTTCGCCGGATGCGGTCGCTGCTGTCGGCCCGCGGCGTCGCCTTCTCGATCGAGTGACCGTCGGCGGAACCGATTTGTCCGCGGCCGGGAAACCCTCGCTCGATGGCCGACACCGTCGCCGCGTTCACGGACCTCTACCGTCCGACGGTAAACGGCGTCGCCTCGACCGTCGCGCTCTGGCGCGAGCGGTGGGGTCGTCGCCGGGGCTCGATGGACGTCGTCTTTCCCGAAACGGAGGGGTACGTTCCCGAGAGCGGGGAGTACGCGGTTCCGAGCGTCGAGGCGCCGCTGTACCCGCGGTACCGCCTCGGGCGCCCGATCGCTCCGGAGGGCGTTCCGGTTCCCGACGTCGTCCACGTTCACACTCCCTTTACCGTCGGCGTCGCGGGCGTTCGGTTCGCCCGGGCGAACGGCGTTCCCGTCGTCGCCTCCTACCACACGATCCTCGACGAGCGCGTCTCGGATCGGGTTCCTGACCTCCTGGTTGAACCGGGACGGCGGCTCTGCCGGGCCTACGAGCGGGCGTTTTTCGCCCGCGCCGACCGCGTCGTCGTGCCGACGTCGTTCGCCCGCCGCCACCTCCTCGAGTCGGTCGGCGCGGACGCCGACGTCGCCGTCGTCTCGAACGGGATCGACACCGACCGCTTCCGGCCGACCGACTCCGAACCCCTCCGGGACCGCTACGGGCTTCCCGACGGACCGCTGCTCGGTTACACGGGACGCCACGGCCCCGAGAAGCGACTCGAGGAGGCGCTCGACGCCGTCGCCGGGACCGACCACACCCTGGTGCTGGCCGGCGACGGTCCCGCCCGGGAGAACCTGGAGGCCCGCGCGGCGGAGACGAACGCCGACGTCCGCTTTCTCGGCTTCCTCGAGCACGCGGAGCTGCCGGCGTTCTATTCGGTCCTCGACGCGTTCGTCTTCCCGAGCCCGGTCGAAACCCAGGGGCTGGTCGCGCTCGAGGCGACGGCCTGCGGGACGCCCGTCGTGGCCGCTGACGCGGGCGCGCTCGTCGACAGCGTCATCGAGGGCGAGACGGGCTACCGCTACGAGCCGGGCGACCTCGAGGCGTTCCGGCGGGCGATCCGCCGAACGCTCGCCGAGAGCGATCGCCTGTCGGACCTCTGTCGGCGCCGTCGCGCGATGCTCTCGGTCGAACACTCCCTCGAGCAGCTGGCGCGGGTCTACGAGGACGTGCGTCGGTAATCGGTACGCGAACGCACCCCAAGCGTTCAAATCCCGTGGCTCGGTAGAACGGGTATGGAGTTCGCCGTCTCCCGACAGGGAACGACGCTCGTCACGTTGCACGGAGGAAGCGATACGACCGCCCGCGAGGACGCGGTCGCCCAGCTCGAGGAGACGTTCGAGTCGCTCGCGGCCGAGGGACCGCTCGTCGACTGGGCGATCGAGGACGCGACGGTCCGGGAACACCCGACCGCGCCGTTCGATCCGTACACGATCGCCGTCGCGTTCGACGTCGTCGTTACCGTGGAAGCGGCGGACGCCGAGGAGGCAGGCGAACGCGGCGCCGAGGCGATCGACGCGGCGCTTTCCGAGGCGGGGGTCGAGTCGGTCACCTACCGGTCCTCACCGACGGCGTCGGCCTGAGAGGACCGCCGTCCCGGGTTCTCGACGCAGCCGCGATCCGGACCGCGGTCGCACCGGGACCGACGGAGACTGTCGGTGCGAGAGCCGGACTTATGGTCTCGGCCTCCGACCACCCCGTATGGAACTCGATCTGCGATTCTTCGCAACCTTTCGCGAGGCGGTCGGCCAGAAGGAGCGGACGTCCTCGTTCGAGAACGGGGCGACGGTCGGCGACGTCTTGGGCGAACTCGAGTCCGAGTACGACGGCCTCGAGGGACAGTTGCTCGAGGACGGGGCGATCCGCCCCCAGCTGAGCGTGTTGAAAAACGGCCGCGACGTCGTTCACATGGACGGTCCCGACACCGACCTCGAGGACGGCGATACGCTGTCGGTGTTCCCCCCGGTCGCCGGGGGGTGACCGACCCGACGCGGCCGGGAAATCGGGGACGGTTTCGAGAGGGACTTATACGCCGTTCCCCGAGTCTCGAGTGGTGATGGAGACCGATTCCGAGACGGACTCGAGCGACGGCGACGCCGTCGGGAACGGCGACGCGGCCGGCGATCGCGGCGCCGAACCCGTGACCTTCGGCCGGGAGGGGATCCGCGAAGGGCTGATCACCTGCGTTCCCGTCGCCGTCGGCGTCGGCGGCTACGGGGTGGCCTTCGGCGTGCTTGCCGACCAGGTCGGGTTGAGCGTCGCCGAGGCCGCGCTGATGAGCGCCGTCGTCGTCGCCGGCGCCTCCCAGATCGTCGCCGTCGAGCTGTGGGCCGACCCGATTCCGATCGCCGCGATCGTGATCACGACGTTCGCGATCAACCTGCGGTACTCCCTGATGGGGGCGGCGCTCCAGCCCTGGTTCAAGCGGCTCTCGGCCGCGAAGGCCTACGGCAGTCTGTTTTTTATGGCCGACGAGAACTGGGCGCTGACGATGCGGGACTTCCGGGCGGGAAACAGGCGCGGCGCCTTCCTGCTCGGCAGCGGGATCGCGGTCTGGACCTTCTGGGTCGGCTCGACGGTCGTCGGCGTCCTCGCGGGCGGGGCGATCGGCGAGCCCGCACGGTACGGGTTCGACTTCGTCCTCGCGGCGGTGTTTCTCGCGCTCGCGGCCGAGCTCTGGGAGGGCCGCTCGTCGCTGGTCCCGTGGCTGGCGTCGCTTGGCACCGCGCTGGTCGCCGCCGAACTGTTCCCGGGTCGGTGGTACATCCTGCTGGGCGGGTTCGCCGCCGCGCTCGCGGAGGTGATCCGCCGTGGTCGGTGACGCGCTCTCGCTCGAGCCCGTCGTCGTCGGCGTCGTCCTCGCGATGGCGGTCGTCACCTACGCGACCAAGACCGGGGGGCTCTGGCTGCTCAATCGGATCGAGACGAGCGAGCGCCTCGAGGCCGCCCTCTCGGTGCTGCCCGGCGCGATCGTGATCGCCGTCCTCGGACCGGAGCTGGCGTCGGGCGGACCCGCCGAGTGGAGCGCGGGCGTCCTCGTGGTCGCGGTGATGTGGCGCACCGAGAGCATCCTGCTGGCGCTGTGTACGGGGGTCGCCTCGGTCGTTTTGCTCAGGGGACTACTCTGAACCGCGAGGATGCGTTTATTTTCCCGGCGGTCCAACGGAGGGGCATGGCAGAACGAACGCGGGTCGAGCGCTCCTTTCGGGGCATCTCCGAACGGCTCGCGAGGCGGTACCTGACGAACCTCGGCGGGGAGCGGGTCGACGAGGAGACCGTCTCGGGCGAGGGCTGGACGGCGACGCTCTCCTCCGAGACCGTCGGTATCGGCCCGTCGCTGACGCTGACGGAGGTGACGGTCGTCTTCGAGGGCGACCCCGACGCGCTCGACGGACTGATCGACGACTTCGCCCAGAAGGCGATGCGCGCGGGCGGCTGATGGCGGGGGAGCCGATCGAGGGGCAGATCCTGTTGCTCGCCGCCGCGAAGTCGAGCGTCACGCCGACCCGGCTTCCCGATCTGGTCGACGTCGCCCAGGAGCACCTGGCGGCCGAGCGCGAGCGCTACCGCCGCGAGTACGAGCGGCTGTACGACGACGGCGACCTCGAGGCCTTCGCCGTCGAGACGGGCCACTGGGCGGAGCTGGGCGCCGAACTCGGACTGGGCGACCGCGAGCTGTCGGCGGTCCGTCGGGCCCACGAGGAACAGCTGTTGCGCATCGGCCGACGCACCGACCGCGAGGACGAGTTCGAGACCGCCCTCGAGATCCGCGACCCGGTGGTGATCGGGACCGGGGCCGAGAGCGGGTAGCTCCGGGAGAACCAGTCGGCGAGTTAAGTGGGTCGACGCCGTACCGGTCGGTCATGACCGCGACCGGAGTCGGCGTCGGGCTCGCCGCCGCCCTGTTTCTCGTCGGCGTCGTGCTGGTGATCTGGTGCGTCGAGGTCTTCATCGAGGCGGTCGCCCGGAGCGCGGTCGCGTTCGGGATTTCCGGGTTCTTCCTCGCGGTCGTCCTCGCCGGGATCGACCTCGAGAACGCCGTGCTCGGGCTGACCGCGGCCGGGGTCGCGCTGCCCGATCTCGCCCTGGGGACGGTCTTCGGCGAGGCGCTGTTCGTCCTGACTGTCGCCGTCGGACTCGCGGGCCTGCTCGTCCCGTTCGAGCCGCGGGTCCCGCGGGCGTACCTGGGATTGCTGCTGGCCGTTCCGATCCCGGCGTTCGTGATGTCGCTGGACGGAACGATCGGTCGCACTCAAGGAGCAGTGCTCCTCGCGGCCTTCGTCCCGCTTTTGGCGGCGATCTTCTGGCGCGAGCGTGTGTCGGAGACGGCGTACCTGCTCTCGGGGGAGGTCGCGGAGGTTGTCGACCGGGAGGACCCGCACGCGGCCGATCTCGAGGCCAACGGCGGAGCGGGCGAGCGAGCGCGGGAAGCCGAGGACGGCGGGCTCGAGCTCCCCGACCTCGAGGACCGGAGCGGGCCGTTCGCGCTCGGGGTCGCAGCCCTGGCGACCGTCGGACTGACCGCCGGCTCGCTGCTGACGGTCGTCAGCGCGGAACGGCTCTTCGTCGCGGCCGGAATCTCGGGGCTCGCGTTCGGGGCGACTGTGCTGAGCTTCGTCGCCTCGATCGAGGAACTGGCGCTCACCCTCGAGCCGGTGCGGCGGGGGCAATCCCACCTCGCCGTGGGCAACGTCGTCGGGAGCACGGTCTTCTACCTGACCGCGAACGTCGGGCTGATCGCGCTCGTCCGGCCGATCGACGCCGGCGGGGCGGTGCTGACGGTTCACTGGCCAGCGCTCGCCGCGGGGCTGCTCGTCGTGACGGCGATGCTGGCGCGGGGTCGCGTGACCCGCGCCGGCGGCGCGGCGCTGCTCGGGCTCTACGTCCTCTACTGGATCCTCAACTACGTTTAGCGGCGAGCGGGGACGGCGCCTCAGTCCGTCAGGCGCCGTGGACGGAGTCCTCGAGCGCGCCGACGGCCTCGAGGTGAGACTGGCCGAGGGAGCGTCATATCCTCTCGGTGGCGACGAACTCGACGGTCTGGGTCTCGCCCTCCCCGCTGGCGAAGCTCGACCGAGCGTCGGTGTTGCACGCGGCGGTCTCCCCGCCGCTTGCGAACGTCGGTTACAGCAGGAGCGCGATCACCGCGAGGACGATGAAGATCAACACGAAGATGCGCGCGATCTCCATCGAGACGCCCGCGACGTCACCGGCGCCGACCGCGGCGGCGACGAGCGCGAGGACGAAGAAGACGACCGCCCAGTAGAGCCAGTCGACGCCGCCGAGCTGGAGCGGGACCGCGGTTGCGAGTTCGTGCATGTCAGCCCTTCCCACGGCGGTGCGCATAAACGTCGGTGCCGGCGCGTGCCGATTCGGGTCGGTCGCGCCTCGAGCGGACGGTTCTCACTCCTCGCCGAAGAACGCCCCACAGAGCTTGGCCTCCGCCCCGCGAAGGTGTTCGTGGAAGGTCGGCCGCGAGACGCCCATCGTCTGGGCGAGCTCCTCGCCGGTCGTCGGGCGGGGCCACTCGAAGTAGCCCGCGAGGTACGCGCGCTGTAACGCGGTGAACTGGCGGTCGGTGAGCGACTCCTCGAGCCGGGAGGCGAACTCCTGTCGGGACCGTCCCTCGCTCTCGCGCTGGCGGAAGGAGACGACGTCGGTGCCGTCGTACCGGTCCTCGATCGCCTCGACGACCGAGCGGACGTTCGCCGACCGGGGGATCTCGAGGGCGAGCCGGGCGCCGCCGTCCTCGCTCTCGATCGATCTAGTCCGGACCCCGCGCTCCGAGAGCCAGCCGACCGGGTCGGTGTCGTCGGAGAGTTCGATCAGGCAACTCCCCTCGTGTTCGACTACCACCTCGAGGGCGACGCCGGGGAGTTCGGCCGCGGCCGCCCGGAGCTCCTCGCCGGTCGCCCCCGCTGCCGTGAACAGCGACGCCGTGCCGTCGCCGGTTCGGTGGACCGAGCGGCGGTACTCGAGGCGGGCGTCCGTCGCCGCCGTCAGCGCGACCGGGGCGAAGGACGGGTCCGCGAGTTCGATCTCGACGGCGACGACGGCGTCGGTCGCGAGCGTACGGCTGGTCTCGCGGGCGTTGACGCCGCTGGCGACCGCGCGAGCGAGCGCCGAGAGGATCACCGACTCGCGGTCGTCGATCGCCCGGTCGCGGTCGGTACAGACCGTCAACACGCCGTAATCGATCCCGTTGTATCGCAGCGGGAACGAGGCGTGGGTGGTCTCCCGGTCGCTATCGACGGCGACGGCACCCGTCTCGAGGGCCGCCGGGGCGGTGTGGTCGTCCCCGACCGAGGACGCCTCGACGGAGACGCCGGCCCGTTCCCGGATCTCGATCGCCTCCGTCGCCGGATCTCGCTCGCCGATCCAGGCCCCCTCGTAGGCCTCCTCTGCGGCGATCCGCTCGCAGACCGCGGCCTCGAGCTCCGGGCGGGAGGTCGACCCCGCGACGACGTCGGTGACGTCCTGGATCAACCCCTCGACGCGCTCGAGGATGTACTCTAGCTCCTCGGTCCGGCGCTCGAGCTCGAGTTCGGCCTCCTTGCGGGCGGTGACGTCGTTCTGGAAGCCGACGTAGTGGGTGACCTCGCCCGCGTCGTTGCGAACCGGAGCGATCGTCACCTCGTTCCAGAAGGCGGTCCCGTCCTTGCGGTAGTTCGTGAGCTCGACCGTGACGGGTCGTTCCTCGTCGATCCCCGTGCGCATCTCGGCGACGGCTTCGGGATCGGACGCCTCGCCCTGCAGGATCCGACAGTTTCGACCGACGACGTCCTCGTAGTCGTAGCCCGTGATCTCCTCGTAGGCCTCGTTGATGTAGACCAGCGGGTTGTCCTCCCGGTTCGGATCGGAGATCGTGATCCCGACCGGCGCCTCGTTGATCGCCCGGTCCTTGACCGTTCGATCGCTGGCCGGCGGCTCCTGCTCGCCGAGTCGCTCGAACGCGAGCGTCGCCCCCTCCTCCCCGCGGTGGACCCGCACGTCGTACCCCGCGGTCTCGAGGGGGACGTGTCTCGCCGTTCCGACCGTCGTCTCCGTCAGCGCCGCCTCGATGGGGGCCCAGTGGGACCCGAGAACCGGTTCCGGCTCCCGCGGAAGGGTTCCCTCCGAGAGGTCGAACTCGTGTCGCGCGGCCTCGTTCGCGAACGTGATCGCTCCGTCCGCGACCGCGAGGACGGGGTCGACGAACCACTCGAGGGCGGCCGCAGCGGACGTCCCGCCCTCGGGCTCGTGAGTCTCGCTGACGCTGTCCATATTGAGTCGTACGAAGGCGACCCCTAAGAACCATGTCGTCGGAGCGGCCGAACGTGTAAGCGAGAACGTATAACCGAACCCGTAATGAACGTTATACCGTTCCGTGATAGATGTTGTCATATGTCAGTGTATCAGTCACCCTTCGAACGGCTGCGGGAGAAGTTCGACGACTCGGAGCTGAAGTGTCGACACTGCGGCTACCGCGACGACGGCGGCTGGAACGTCTCGACGAGCGGGGATCGGGTGCAGTACCGGTTCGTCTGCTCGTCGTGCGAGGCCGTCGAAACCAGGGAGATGCGACTCTAGCCCTCGAGTAACGTTCGTCGACTCGAGTCCCGAAAAAGAGCGGCGCCGCCAACTCGACGGGGTCGAGCCTTCCGAACGGGGCATCGTCGGCCCGCTCCCAGACGAACATCGTCGACCCGCTCCCAGACGAAGGCGCTTTAGGTGCCGGAGCGCTTTCCTTTCCCAATGAGTCACCCCACGCCCGACGTCTACGAGCAGGGCAAGGGCATGGACGCCCACAACCAGGTCATGCGCGAGATCCGCTCGCGCAAGGAGGCCAGCTACGACCCCCACGAGCCCACCCGCGTCTGGCTCGACGAGGACAACACCCCCGACGGCGTCAAGCGGAGTCTGACGATCATCTTGAACACCGGCGGCTGTCGGTGGGCCCGCGCCGGCGGCTGTACGATGTGTGGCTACGTCGCCGAGAGCGTCGACGGGGGAAGCGTGAGCCACGAGGCGCTGCTGGATCAGATCGACGTCTGTCTCGACCACGAGGCCGAAAACGGGGACGAGCCCGCCGACCTGATCAAGATCTACACCTCCGGGTCGTTCCTCGACGAGCGCGAGGTCGGCGCCCGCTCGCGGCGGGCGATCGCCGACACGTTCGCCGACCGCGAGCGGATGGTCGTCGAGTCGTTACCCGACTTCGTCGACCGCGAGAAGATCGCCGACTTCACCCGCCACGGCGTGGATACGGACGTCGCGATCGGGCTCGAGACGGCGACCGATCGGGTGCGCCACGACTGCGTGAACAAGTACTTCGACTTCGCGGACTTCGAGGACGCCTGCGCGGAGGCCGCGGCCGCGGACGCGGAGGCCGGCGGTGACGCCGACGCGGGGATCAAGGCCTACCTGCTGATGAAGCCGCCCTTCCTCACCGAGTCCGAAGCGGTCGCAGACATGATCTCCTCGATCGAGCGCTGCGCCGACGTCGAGGGCTGTCACACCGTCTCGATGAACCCCTGTAACGTCCAGCGCTACACCATGGTCGACGACCTCTACTTCGAGGACGGCTACCGGCCGCCGTGGCTCTGGTCGGTCGCACACGTCCTCCGCGAGATGGTCGACGTCGACGCCATCGTCGTCTCCGATCCCGTCGGCCACGGTTCCGATCGCGGTCCGCACAACTGCGGGGAGTGCGACGACCTCGTTCAGAAGGCGATCAAGGACTTCGACCTGCGCCAGGATCCCTCGGTGTTCGAGCAGGTCTCCTGCGAGTGTGAGCGAACCTGGGAAGTCGTGATGGAGCGCGAACGCAGCTTCAACCAGCCGCTGACGCGCTGACTCGCTAGGCCGTCTCGAACCCGCGCAACACGCCCTGTCCGTCCGTCGGGCCGACGTCGGGCAGCGTCGCGCGCTCGGGGTGGGGCATCAACACCGCGACGGTCTCGCGCTCGCCGAGGACGCCCGCGACGTTGTGCTTCGAGCCGTTCGGGTTCGCCGCGGCGCGTGGCTCGCCGTCGGCGTCGCAGTACCGGAACAGCACGCGCCCGTCGTTCTCGAGGGTCTCGAGGCGGTCGTCGTCGATCTCGTAGCGTCCCTCGCCGTGAGCGATGGGCACCTCGATGACCTCGCCTTCCTCGTAGGCGGCCGTCCAGGGCGTGTCCGCGCGCTCGACGCGCAGGTGGACGCGCTCGCACTGGAACCGGGCGCTCTCGTTCGTGGTGAACGCCCCCTCGGTGAGTCCGGACTCGCAGCCGATCTGGGCGCCGTTACAGATTCCCAACACCGGGGTGCCGGCGGCGGCCGCCTCCCGGACCTCGGCCACGATCGGCGAGCGCGCGGCCATCGCGCCCGCTCGCAGGTAGTCGCCGTACGAGAACCCACCCGGGAGGACGACCCCGGTCGCGTCGGCGGGAAGGCCGTCCTCGTGCCAGACGATCTCGGCGTCGATCCCGAGGTGGGCCAGCGCGCGTTCGGCGTCGCGGTCGCAGTTCGAGCCGCCGAATCTGACGATCGAGACCGTCACAGTCGCCACCCCACGGTGTTGCGACCGACGGTCTCGATCGTCGTAATAGAGACGGTCATCTACCGCTCGTCGACCTCCACGTCGTAGTCGTGGATGGTCGGGTTCGCGAGCAGTCGCTCGGCCATCTCGTCGGCCCGCTCCCGGGCGCCGTCTGCGGAGTCCGCCTCGAGGTCGATCTCGAAGCGGTCGGCCGAGCGCAGCGCCTCGAGTTCGAAACCGAGCCGCTCGAGGGCCTGTTTCGTGGTCTCGGCCTCGGGGTCGAGGACGCCGCGTTTGAGTCGAACCGTCACCGTCGCGGTGTAGGCCGTCATTACTCGATACCCCGCATCCGTGATCAAAAACGCTTTCGGCTTTCGTTCGGAATCCACGTTCGTGGATACTCGAGGGTCGGACGCGGGACCTGCGGATGGCGGACGCGGCGCCGACGGATGGGGTCGAGACCGCTGGCGGGCCGAGAGCTTGAGTCCGGAACTGAGAGTATCGGTTCTCCACCCCCTCCCCCCACTGTGTCCAGTGTCTTCGGGGGAAGGGACGGAGGGTCGATTACCGTTCGGCGTCTCGTAGCGTTCGACGACGCCGTCGCTGGTCGATTTGAAGGCCGTTCGGACGATACATTCACCAGATAATTAAAACCCCCTGTTTCTAGAGAACCGTCCGACCTCCACCCCCTCCCCTACCCTCGCCTCGTTTCGAGACACTGGACACAGTGGGGGGAGGGGGATGCGGGACGGCGGGCTGACAAAAGACACACTGGACGCACTGGACGCACTCGACACGGTGGCTTTATGACGGTCGACGGGCGTGCACGAAGTATCGGAATGGGATTGTTTCAGCCAGACACCGAGATCTTCCGGCACCGGGACGCGCTTCGCGAGGACTACCAGCCGGAGGAGATCATCGGTCGCGATCAGGAACTCCAGCAGTACATCTCCGCGCTGCAGCCGGTTATCAACGGCGACCAGCCCGCGAACGTCTTTCTGTACGGAAAAGCTGGCGTCGGCAAGACCGCCTGTACGCGCTATCTCCTCTCGGAACTCAAGGCGGACGCGACGGAGTACGGCGTCGATCTGACGACAGTTCGGACCAACTGCGAGGACCTGAACACCAGCTACCAGGTCGCGATCCAGCTGATCAACGAGCTTCGACCGCCCGACGACCAACTGAAGCCGACGGGGTACCCGCGGCGTCAGGTCAACGAGTGGCTCTGGGAGGAACTCGACGCGATCGGCGGTACTGTCGTCATCGTCCTCGACGAGGTCGATCACATCGAGGACGACTCGCTTCTCTACCAGATCCCGCGAGCCCGCGCGAACGGCAACCTCGAGGAGTCGAAGGTCGGGATCGTCGGCATCTCGAACGACTTCAAGTTCCGCGAGAGCCTGAGTTCGAAGGTGCAGTCGAGCCTCTGCGAGAAGGAGATCCAGTTCCCCGCCTACGACGCCAACGAGCTCCGGGCCATCCTTCGCCGGCGGGCTGAGGTCGCGTTCTACGACGACGTCGTGCCGACCGAGGTGATCGCGAAGTGTGCGGCCTTCGGCGCGAAAGACGCCGGCGACGCCCGCCAGAGTCTCGACCTGCTGATGGAGGCGGGCGACGTCGCCGTCGAGCGAGGGGTCGAGCGGATCACCGAGGCCCACGTCGACGAGGCGCGGGCGTCGCTCGAGCGGAGTCGTATCGTCGACGGCGTTGCGGGGCTTACCCAGCAGGGCCACCTCGTCCTCTACGCGCTGGTGATGCTCCACGAGGAGGGCGAGACGCCGACGCGAGCCCGCGCCATCCAGGACCGCTACGAGATCGTTTGCGACCGGGCCGCGGCCGACTCGCTGGTTCCGCGACGGATGCGGGATCACCTCAACGAGCTCGCGATGCTGGGGATCGCGAGCCGGGTTGAACGGAACAAGGGCGAGGTGGGCGGACGGTACTACGAGTACTCCCTCGATACGAACCCCGACCTGCTGCTCGAGGCGCTCGACGAGACGGTGGACGTAGTGGGAATGACCGAAGCGATCGAAAATCGTCTCGAGCGCGGCGCATGAAAAACCGTCTCGATTGCGGCACATGGAAAACCGTCTCGAGCGCAGTGTATGAAAAACCGTCTCGAGCGCGGCGCATGATCGATCCGCGTGCCGATCTCGGGCCGAATCGGCCCGAACCGTCGATCGGTCCCGAACGCGCGCTCGTCCGCTCGCTCGAGCTCGGACACTGGACGCAATGGGGAGGGAGGGAGCGTTCGAGATCGCTCGCGAACGGGTCGGGAGACACTGGACACCGCGGGGGCGGACCGGATTCGAACCGCTCGAGGCCGGACCCGAAGCACTGAACGCGATTTCCCCCGACACCGGACGCGGTACGATTTCCCAGGACACTGGACGTGGTGGGGTGTGTGCCTCGTTCTCGAGGACACCGGACGAAGTGGGGGGCGCCGGACGGGACCCTGACGTATCGATCGTCGACGATACTCAGGCGTCGGGTAGCGTCACGAAAAACGTCGATCCCTCGCCGGGCTCGGACTCGACCTCGACGGTGCCGCCGTGGCGCTCGGCGATGCGCCGACAGAGCGCGAGCCCGATCCCGGTCCCCTCGTACTCCTCGCGGCTGTGGAGCCGATCGAAGACGTCGAAGATCCGGTCTTGATCCTCCGGATCGATCCCGATCCCGTTGTCGCTGACCGCGACGATCCACTCGCCGTCGCTCTCCTCGGCCTCGACGCGGATCCGCGGAGGCTCCTCGCCCGAGTACTTGATCGCGTTCTCGAGCAGGTTCTGGAACAGGCGCCGGAGCTGGCTTCGATCGCCCTCGATCGTCGGCAGCGACTCGACCGTGAGCTCGCCGCCCTCGTCGTCGATCGCCACCTGAAGATCCGCGCTGACCTCCTCGAGAACCGTCTCGAGGTCGACGGGCGCGAACGGATCGCCCCGGGTCTCGACCCGGGAGTACTCGAGCAATCCCTCGATCATGTCCCGCATCCGCTCGGCGCCGTCGACGGCGAACTCGATGAACTCTCGGCCGTCGTCGTCGAGTTCGTCCTCGTAGCGGCGCTCGATCAGGCCGAGGTAGCTCGTAATCATCCGCAGCGGTTCCTGAAGGTCGTGGCTGACCGCGTAGGCGAACTGCTGGAGGCGCTCGTTGGACTCCTCGACGCGCCGTTCGTTCAGCTTGCGCTCGGTGATGTTCCAGTGGGAGACGATCGCGTACGGCTTGCCCTCGTAGGTCGTCCGCTTGACGCGCAGCTGAAACCACCGCTCGGAGTCCGGCGAGTGACAGGGGTACTCGAGCGTGAACCGTTCGCGCTCGCCCTCGAGCACCGCCCGGATTCCCTCGACCGTTCGATCGGCATACCGACTGTCGTTGTCCGCACAGCCCTCGAGGTAGTTGTCCCCGACGCTATCGACCGGCGGCTGGAGCTCGTTCTCCTCGGCGAAGGACTTCCACGCCTCGTTGGTGCCCAGGATCGTCCCCTCGCCGTCCAGAACCGCAATGTTCGGCGTGAGATTGTCGAGGACGTGCGACCCGAGCCCCTCGGATATCTCCATACGAACGAATCCGGCTGCGGGTGTAAATGCCGTTCGATCGTTCCGCTCTCCCGCCGAGACGACCGGGCACGGTCCGCGCCGGCGAGACCGGTCGCGAAGGACAACGCTCATGAGACCCGATACGAAACGGACGGCCGAGAGTAATGACCCTCGCCACAACCGGAGGACTCATCGCGGGCGTCGTCCCCTTCGGGATCACGACCGTGGTGATCGCGATGCTGGGGATATTCATGACCGCGATGGTGTTGCTCGCCGTCGCACCGCTGATCTCCGAGAACTGGACCGCACAGCTCGGCACCCCCTCGAGGAGCGACCGCGCGACCGTCGAGACCAACGAAGCCGATTGACCGCCGCGGAGGACTCGAGTTCGCGGCACCGAGGCCCGAGTTCGCAACGTCGGAGCTCGAGCCCGCGACGTCGGGAACCGCGTTCGGACTCGTCGTCCGTCCGACCACGGAGCCTTCGGCGCCCTACCGTTCGAGCCCGTCGTACCGGTCCCGGACCAGGTGAGCGATGCCGCGGTCCTCGAGGACGTCCATCGGCGCGAGCATATCGAGCTGGACGACGCCGGGCAGCCGACCGATCTGGACGCCGCCGGTGAACGTACACCGCGAGCGGACCTCGCCCTCGCTCATCTCGAGCAGCTTGCCGGCGCGGTCGAAGGCGTTCTCCGTCGCGTCGTTGATCGTCGCGCCCGTCCCGACGACCTGAATCGGGCCCATCTTCTCGAGCAGGTCGACGCCGTGGTCGTCGGCCAGGCCGCGTCCCGCCTCGATCTCGTCGTCGCTGTACGGTTTGCTGATGAACGGCAGGTCCTCCTCGTTGGGCAGGAGGATCGGGCCGTCGATCTCGAGACCCTTGATCACCTCGACGTCCATCTCGACCGTGCCGCTGACGTCGGTCGTGTGCAAGGAGAGTTCGCCGTCGCCCTGGTTGGCGTGGAGGTCGCCGACGTAGACGCCTGCGCCGTCGACCTTGACGGGGCAGATCAGCGTCGCGCCTGCCCGAACCTCGGGGATGTCCATGTGGCCGTCGGTGCGGGCCTCGAGGTCGGCCTCGCTCTCGAGCCCCCAGTCGTGGTCGGTCTCGAGCAGGAACTGGCCGAAGTCGCCCGCGTTGTGGGAATCGGGTAGCTCCACGGACGGCGTCGTCCCGACGTTGCCGACGAATGGTCTGAGCCGACCGAGCGTGCCCGGCATCTCCCCGGGCGCGTACAGCAGGATCGGGTGCTGCCGGGAGTTCTCGGGGATGTCCATCAGCTCCGCGGCGTCCTCGGCGAGGTCGTGTGCCGCGTCCTCGTCGACCGTGATCCCCACCGTGCGATCCTCGTCGAAGACGACGGTGTAGCCGTACTCGAAGCCGAAGGAGGAGGCGTTGGCGCCACACTCCGCACAGCGGATCGCGCCCTCGCCGGTGCCCTCGACGATCGATTCGGGCCACTCCGTCCCGCACTCCGGACAGCGGTGGTCGACGAACGGATCGTCGCCGAACGCCTCGGTTCGCTCGCGCATCGAGCCCGTACTCGTCGCAACGCTCGTCACCTCGACGTCGCGGATCGTCAGCGCGACGGCGTCGCCGACCTCGGCGTTCTCGACGCGGATCGGTCTGGTCACCTCGTGGCCGCCCCGGAACTCCGGCGTGATCATCGGCCCCCAACAGCCCGGCGGCGTGTACGTCTCGATCCGTCCGCCGTCGGCGACGGTGCCCGCCCACTCCTGGTCGGGGCCGACGAGCCCGAGCGTGTACTGGTCGACCGACAGCTCCTGTTGGACCTCTCGCTGTGCCATGAGTGTACGTATCTCATCGGAGCACATAAACGCCGCAGTGGCACGCGCGTCAGTACCCCCGAATCGACGGCCCTCGGCGTGACGATGGGGTCCGCCGACGCCGCCCTCGAGTCGCCGTTCGTCGACGGCGGGGGCGTCCGTCGAGTGCTTGCATCTGAGGGCCGAACCCCGATACCGCTCACCGTGTAACCCTCGTCCATGCAGGAAAACGAGTTCTACAGGCTCGTACAGGAGGCGAGTCACCTCGAGACGATCGATCGCGCGCAGGTCGCCACCGAGGCCGTCCTCAAGACGCTGGGCGAGGCCGTGACGGGCGGCGAGGCCGAGGACGTCGCCGCCCAGCTCCCCTCGGAGCTGGCCTCGATCGTCGAGGACGCCGATCACGACGGCACCGGGTACGACCGCGAGGAGTTCGTCGAACGCGTCAGCGAACACCTCCAGGGAACGGACGTCGAGGACGCCGACGCCGAGCAGTTCGCCGACGGAGTTACCGACGCCATCGCGGCCACGCTCACGCAGGGCGAGCTCCAGGACCTGAAGGCCCAGCTCGACGGCGACCTCCACCCGCTGTTCGAGGGCGTGGCGGTCGACCCGAGCGACGTCTAACGGTGATTGGGCCGGCCGATACCGCCGCAACGGGATCGTTCAAGTAACTGCATCCTATTTTGGGGATCGATGGCTGGTTCGAACGACGAGGGCGCGCCGGCGTGTCAGGCCTGCGAGGACCCGGTGACAGAAAACGGCGAGCGTCGGGTCGTAAGCGTCGTCGAGAACGGCGAGGCGGTCCACTACGAGTTCTGCAGCGTCGACTGTCGCGAGGCCTGGGGCGGGGCGCCGAACTAGTTCGCCGGCGGCTCGGGCTCGGTCTCTCGGTCGGCGTCCTCGCTTTCTGCGTCCGTCGCATCGTCGACGGCGTCGACGATTCCGTCGATCGGTCGGTCCGGCGTGAGCTCGTCCACCTCGTCGGGAAGTCCCAGCTGGTAGTCGTGTTCGCCCTCGCGGACGCTCGTCCGGCCGCGGTGGACCGAGACGTCGCCGTTCAGGTGGAGCCGAACCGCCTCGAGTAAGGCGTCGGCCTCGAGGGGCTGGCCGCGGCGTTTGATGTCTGCGAGGTCGGCGTCGTCGGGGACGTCGAACGCGCGCTGGGTGATGATCGGCCCCTGGTCGAGGTCGGTGGTCACGTAGTGGGCGGTGACGCCCGCGACGCGAACCCCCTCCTCGAGGGCCTGGCGGTAGGCCTCGGCGCCGGGGAAGGCGGGCAGCAGCGAGGGGTGGACGTTGATGATGCGGTCCTCGTAGCGAAAGACCACGTTCGGTCCGAGGATCCGCATGTACCGCGCGAGGACGATCAGGTCGACGTCGTACTCCGCCAGCACCTCGAGCAGCCGCTCCTCGTTTTGCTGGCCGTTCTCGTCGCCGACGTCGTGGAACGGAATCCCGTAGCGCTCGGCGAGGGGCTCGAGGTCGTTGTGGTTGCCGATGACCACGCCGATGTCGGCGCCGAGCTCGTCGTTCGTCCAGGCCTCGAACAGCGCCTCGAGGCAGTGGCTCTCGCTGGTTCCGAGCACCGCGATCCGCTGGGTCTCGCGGTCGGCGGGGAACCGGACCTGCACGTCGAGCCCGAGGTCCTCGCCGAGTTCGTGGAGATCCGCCCGGAGCGTCGCCTCGGTACAGACCATCTCCGCGGTGTCGACGGCGAGGGTCATCCGGAAGACGCCGTCCCGAACCGCCTGGTCTACGTCCTCGATGTTGGCTCCGCGCTCGAAGAGGAGGCTGGTCACGCGGGCGACCAGTCCGGTGTCGTCGTCTCCGATCACGGTGATCTCGGTCAGGTCGGTCGTCATCGCGGCCACCTCCGCTCGAGCGGTCGTCGAGTCATCGGTATCGGTTCCAGTTTCCGACCGGCTAAAAGCGCCGCGACTCGTCGTTCGTGATCGTTGCTGTCAGTTGTGTCGAGGACGGACGGTCGTCGACGACTGGCGCTCGAGCGCGGTCGCACCGATGTCGATCGCGCTCGTCGCTCCGGGTCGTCAGCCTGCTCGCGAGGACCGCGTCTTCGGTCGAGTTCGAAAGCGAAAAACGGCGTCTACAGCCCCTGCACCGAGCCGATCGCGCTCGAGAGCGGCGGCGCGTCGAAGACGTCCAGCCCGGTGTAGGTGTTGGTGCCGGCGCAGTACATGTTTCGAGCGGTCTTCAGGACGCGGTCGTCGAGCGGTTTCGGCTCGATATCACAGAGCGATTTCCAGTCGGCAATATCCTCCTGTTTCGCCCGGGCCTTCGCGGCCTCGACGGCCTGGACCCACTCGGGCTGGGTTCGCTTGTGGTACTGGCGAAGCACCTCCTTCGAGAGCTGGGTCGCCCCGTAGCTGAAGCGGTTCTCGTCGAACGTGCCGACGACGTCGGCGACACCGATATCGCCCTCGTAGTAGAGACACTCGATCTTGCCGTCCTGGTGGACCAGTTCGGTCTCGGCGGCCTGCTCGGTGATGACCGCGTTGACCTCGAGGGCCAGCTCCTCGAGCTCGTCGAGGTCGGCCTTGCCGGCGATCGCGTCGGCCTCCTCGCAGTCGAGCTGGCGGTCGGTCTCCTCGTACTTCGTGGTGAACTCGACGATCGGTTCCTCGAGGTCGACGGGTTCGTCGGGCCACGCCTCGAACTCGAGGCCGTGGTCGGCGGGCTCGGTGCGCCGACGCAGGCTCGAGCCGACGGGCACCCGGTTGCGAAAGACGATCTCGAGGGGGATCAGGTAGTTCTCGCCCGCGGCCTCGTGGTAGCTGTCGTAGTCGTACTCCAGGCCCTCGTTGGGCAGGTCGGGCACCTGGGTCAGGTCGATCGCCATCTGCCAGGGCGGACGGGAAGCCTCCTCGAGCGAGCACACCTCGCCGTTCTCGACGATGCCGCGGTAGTGGGTCGGGATCCCCGCGTCCTCGAGCAGCTCGAAGTTAAAGGCGCCCATCGTACAGAGGCTGGCGCCCTTGTCGGGGATCTGGTCGGGCATCTTCCCCCAGTCGAACACCGAGTAGTCGTCGGTAAAGACGAACGAGCCCGTTCCGAGGCTGTCGGCGGTGGCCTCCTCCTGGACGTGAAACTCCTTGACGCTCGTCATCCGAGACACCTCTGGGCAGCCGGGCGGCCGCGGTTCATGTATTAGTTGCGGAGGCCGGACGGTAAGAAGGTTTCAGTATCCGGCCGGCTCGGGGCGATCGGAGCCGAACCGCCACGGTTCTCTCGGCGCGGTCGCTCCCCGGGACCACCACCCTTTTCTCGCTGTACGGGCATCGATACGTCGATGGAGCGACCGGTGACCGAGGACGACCTCACGTTCGATCACGTTCCCGAGACCGACCAGTCCTTCGAGAACGCCCTCGCGAAGGCCCGCGACGGCGACCGCCTCTCGGTCGACGACGCGATCGAACTGCTGACGACGGGCACGGACAGCGAGGGGATCGACCGCCGACGCAAGGAGCGGGTGCTCGAGGCCGCCGACCGCCGCCGGGCCGAGGACGTCGGCGAGGAGGTCACCTTCGTCGCGAATCTGAACAACAACGTCACCACCGCCTGCAACGTGGGCTGTCTGTTCTGTAACTTCAAGGACGCCGCCCACACCTTCGAGAGCGAGTACGAAGCCGAGACGGCCGGGTTCACGAAGACGCCCGCCGACTCCCGCGAGATCGTTTCCGACGCGGTCGAACGGGGCATCTACGAGGTCACCTCCGTCTCCGGGCTCCACCCCGCGTTCGCGCTCGACGACGAACACCTCGAGATCCTCCGGGCGCATCCCGAACCCAAGGAAGTCAACTTCAAACCGCCCGAGCGGTACGAGACCGATCCCGGCACTTACGTCGACCAGCTCGCGGCGATGAGCGTCGACGGCGTCCACGTCCACTCGATGACTCCCGAGGAGGCCTACCACGCCCGCCGCGGGACCGACTGGTCCTACGAGGAGGTCTACCGCCGGCTGCACGAGGCCGGCCTCGATACCGTCCCCGGCACGGCCGCCGAGATCCTCGTCGACGAGGTCCGGGAGGTGATCTGCCCGGGCAAGATCGGCACCGACGGCTGGCTCGAGGCGATGGAGGCCGCCGCCGACGTCGGCCTCGGACTCACCGCGACGATCATGTACGGCCACGTCGAGAACGAGGCCCACCGCGCGATGCACCTGAAACGGGTCCGCGACCTGCAAGAGCGCGTCGACGGCGCGATCACGGAGTTCGTCCCCCTCTCCTTTATCCACCAGAACACCCCCCTCTTCGAGCACGACGTCGTCTCCGGCGGCGCGAGCACCGACGAGGACGAACTCCTGATCGCCGTCTCGAGACTGTTCCTCGACAACATCGACCATATCCAGTCCTCGTGGGTCAAGTACGGCGACCAGCAGGGCCTGAAGATGCTCTCCTGCGGCGCCGACGACTTCATGGGAACGATCCTCTCCGAGGAGATCACCAAGCGCGCGGGCGGCGAGTACGGCGAGTTCCGCTCGTTCGCCGACTACGTCGATCTGATCGAATCGATCGGTCGCGTTCCGGTCGAGCGCTCGACCGACTACGAGCAGCGGCGGATCGTCGACGGCGACGAGTCGCCGATCGGTCCCGAACTGGGGCCGAAGGCGGACGGCACGCCGCTGCTCACCCGAGACGAGCGGACGGTTCCCGCCGACGACTGATACGGATCGTCGTAACGTTTCACCGGCGATCACATAGACGGTACAGCGATCACGGCAAAGAATTACGACGGACCGCATGACCGCTCGAGAGCGTCGCGTACGCTTTTGGGTTCGCCGCGCGTGCTAACAGACGTGAATCACCTCGTTCCGTCCGGCGACGACGCCTGGCACCTGCCGAACCACGCCCACCTCGTCGTCTACGAGCCCGCGGACGGGCGCGGACTGCTCACTATCTACGACTGCGGAGCGACCCAGGGGCCGCCGAAGGCCCAGCTTCTGGGAACACTCGAGACCGTCGCGGCCGACGCCGCGACCGAACCGACCCCGACCGGTCGCGTCGTGAGTCTGCGCGAGGCGGCGACGCTCGAGCGGATCGGCGAGGATCGCTACCGGATCGCCTGATCTCACTTCGCGCCGCGGGCGACCCTCGGTTCCTCGCCCTCGCGCTCCTCGAGTTCCACCGACGGCTCCTCACCCGCCGTGCGGGCGACCGCGAGCGCGAGCGCGGCGACGCCGATCAGGACGATCGTACCGCCGAGGACGGAGACGAGCGAGAACCCGCCCGCGAAGAGGCTGCCGACGAGGATCGCTGCGCCGACGGCGAGGGCGAGAAGCGGTGCGCCGAACGCGATCGTGTCACTGTGCATACGACAAGTACGGCTCGAGAGAGCATATACCCCTCTCCGTCCGATCGGGTGCCTGTCACGTCTCGAGCCCGACGATCGGCCGATCCACACTCTGGTGCCACCATCGTGACGCGTACGAAGGAACCGGCGACTCCATCTCGACGCCCCCGTTGGCGAGCGGTCCGTGGCGCCGCCGGGAGCGGTCTTCTCCGGCGCCGACGGTTCCGGAGAGCGACGGAACGCTACTCGAGCGCCGTTCCCCGAAGCACGCGCCGATACCGCTGGCCCGTCGCGTCGTCGGCCTCGAGCGCCGCCCGGATCGTCGGCGAGATCCACTCGCGGTCGGCGTCCTCGTTCCGGCGGCCCGTCGCCCCCGCGGTTCCGTCGGCCGCCGCGCCGTCGAACCCCTCCGTTCGCAGGTCGCTGGGAAGGAATCGCTCGTAGACGGGCAGGCGCTCGTACAGCGGGATGCCCGCGTCGTCGGCGATCTCCTCGAGTTCGCGCAGGGCGGGCCAGCTGTAGTCGGGGTTGATGTGGTCGTCGGTGATCGGCGAGACCCCGCCCAGGTCGTCGACCCCGCAGTCGATCAGCTCGCGGGCCGGGGCGAGGTTAGGCGGTACCTGCACCGAGATTTCGTCAGGTAGGGCGACGCGGGCCATCGCCGTGGCTCGGCGCATCGTCTCGAGGGAGGGACTCCCGTCGGACCAGCGCTCGTTCTCGGCGACGGGCTGGACGATCACCTCTTGGACGTGGTCGTACCGCTCGTGCAGTTCCTGGATCGCGAGCAGGCTCTCCGCGCGGTCGCGCCAGTCCTCGCCGATTCCGACGAGGATCCCCGTCGTAAAGGCGACATCGAGTTTCCCGGCGTTCTCGATGGTTTGCAGGCGCTGGCCCGGTTCCTTCCGTCGGGGACCCGCGTGGGCGCCGACCTCGGCCGTCGTCTCGAGCATCACGCCCATGCTGGCGTTGACGTCCGCCACTGTCTCCATCTGCTCGAGCGTCTGGTCGCCCGGATTCGAGTGGGGGAGCAGGCCCTCCTCGAGGGCGACCTCGCAGGCCGCCCGCAGGTAGTCGTGGATCGAGTCGTACCCCCACGCCTCGAGCTGGGCGTGGATCTCGGCGTAGCGGTCGTCGGGGTCGTCGCCGAAGGTAAACAGCGCCTCCGTGCAGCCGGCGTCGGCGCCGCGTTCGCAGATTTCCCGGACCTCCTCGAGGGAGAGCAGCGAGGCCTCGCCGGGCGGGTCGAAGTACGTACAGTAGGTGCAGGTGTACCGACACGCCGTCGTCAGCGGGACGAAGACGTTCCGCGCGAAGGTCAGCTCCCGCGGCGCGGCGACGTCCTCGGGGGTAACCGCGAGCAGTCGCTCGACGGCCGCGTCGTCGATCTCGAGGGCGACGCCGTACTCGCTCGCGCCGGGGATCATCACCCGAAACTGTCGGTCCCGAGTACATAAGCACTTCACGTTGCCGCGGCCCGATCCGAGCCGGCCGTCAGTTCGAGGCCGCGTTCCCGGCTCGAGCGACGCCGACGCGTCCGCTCTCCGCGTCGAGCTCGAACCCCAGTTCCCGGAGGACGGCGGGGGCGCGGTCGGTGCCGTGGACGAGCACCTCGACGAGGTCGGCGGGCTCGTCGACGTCGGTCCCGAGCCGGAAGGAGTCGACGACCGCGAGGTCGGCCCCGATCTCGGCGGCGATCTCGCGGTGGTCGAGGAAGGAGCCGCCGTGGTAGTCCACCCAAAACTCGGGGTGGCGAACGACGAGGGCGTTGGTCCCCGCGCCGCGGCCGGGGGCGATCGCGACGTCCCCCGCGGCGGCGAACAGGTCCTCGAGCGCGTCGGGGGTCGCCAGCGCGAGGTCGGCCATCACGACGGCGACGGGGTCGTCCCCCCGGGCGGTCGGCAGTCGTGCGTTGACGGCCGGGGAGAGCGGGCGGTCGTCGACGACGACTCTCGCTCGCGGCGTCTCGAACGCCAGCGGCGCCGTCGAGAGGATCGTCGGCTCGCCGCCGGCGGCGTCGACCGCGGCCACGACGTCGCGCAGCATCGCCCGGGCGAACGCCGTCCGCTCGTCGGCCGAGAGGACGCTCTCGAGGCGGGTTTTGGGCGCGTCGGCGGCGAACGGAACGAGGACGCGCATTCGGCTACCGTTGCCCGCACGCGCCCAAAAGCGCGTCGGAGCCCGGCGGGGGGTCGTGATCGTGCCGAGGTCGGTCGCCCGGTTCTCGCGCCGTCGCTTCCCTCAGTTCGCCGTCGGCGCCTCGACCTCGAGCCCGAGGTGCTCCCGGAGCGTCCTCAGGTCCTCGAGTTCGACGCCGAAGGCGGTGACGTCGTTGTCCGCGAGGGTGTTGTCCATCTCGAGCGAGCGGGCCTGGTCGGGGCCGAAGGGGATGAACGGAACCGACTTCGCGGCCGTCAGCCCGAGCTTCGCGAGCTCCATCGGAATCGGGACGACGGTGACCGACTTCCCCTCGGCCTCGTAGGCCAGTTCGGTGACGTCGGCCAGCGTCGCGACCTGCGGGCCCGCGAACTCGTAGGTCTCGCCGACGCAGGCGTCGTCCTCGAGGACGTCGGCGAGCATCGGGACGAGATCCCCGATCCAGATCGGCTGGAACCGGGTCCTTCCGCCCCCGGGCAGTCCCGTCACGTACGGCGTCGTCAGCTCCTTCGTAAAGTCGACGAACTCGCCGCCCTCGCCGAAGACGACCGATGGACGGACGATCGTCCACTCGAGGTCGGACTCCCGGACGACCGTTTCGGCCTCGCCTTTCGCGCGGATGTACTCGGTCGCGCCGTCGGGGTCGGCCCCGAGCGCGCTCATCTGGAGGAACCGGTCGACGCCCCGTTCCTCGCAGGCCCGCACGAGGTTCTCGGTGCCGCGGAGGTGAACCTCCCGGTGGCTGGTCCCCTCCGGGGGCTCGTACAGCGGCGACAGCGAGACGAGGTTGACGACGGCGTCGTGGCCGTCGACTTCCTCGACGATCGAGTCGTAGGCGCTGGCGTCGCCCATCGCCTGGTCGATCCCCGGCGGGAGGTCGGCGTCGTCGGGGCTCCGCGAGAGTGCGGTCACGTCGTGGCCTCGCTCGTGGAGTTCCGTACAGAGGTGCGTTCCGATGAAACCCGTTCCGCCGGCGACGAGAACGTTCATACCACCACTAGGTCTCTCGACGGGCAAATAGGGGACGGCGACACTGTAAGGGTCGCCGGCCTCGCGGGTTCGTCAGAGCCATGTGTCCGCCCCGGCCAGTTCGAGTATGCTCGTGACCCTCGAGGGACTGGACGGGAGCGGGAAGACGACGGTCTGGGAGGCCTTGCGGGACGGCTACCCCGACGCGACGTTCACGACCGAACCCACCTCCGGCGAGACGGGGTCGTGGTACGGCGAGGCCGTCTACCGCTCGATCGCCGACGAGGACGCCGACCCGCTGGCCGAACTCTTCCTGTACACCGCCGACCACGCCGACCACCTCACGCGGGTGATCGAACCCGCCCTCGAGCGCGGCGACCTCGTCATCTCGGATCGCTACTCGGACTCCCGGTACGCCTACCAGGGGGCGACGCTGGCCGCGGACGGTCGGATCACCCGTCCCCTCGAGTACGTCGTCGGGATCCACAGCGCCTTTTCGATCGAGCCCGACCTGACGATCTACCTCGATATCGATCCGGAGACGGCCGCGGCTCGGGCGGGAGCGACCAACAAATTCGAGCGCGCCGAGTATCTCTCGAGGGTGCGGGACAACTACGAGCGCCTGATCGAGCGCGACCCCGACCGGTTCGTCCGGATCGACGCCACCCAGTCGCCGGAGGTCGTCCTCGAGCGCGTCGAGGACGCCCTCGAGAACCGGCTCGACGCCCGCGACGAGGACTGACAGCCTGCGGGAGCCGGGGACGGTATCGTCGCGGACGTCTCGGCCACCACAATCGCTTTCAGCGTCCCCTTCGAGGGAACGCGCATGCACCGCGTGATCGGCGAAACGTCCCTCGAGGAGAGTCGCGTCTCCGTCGAGGAGGCCCTCGAGATCTACCGCGACGTGGTTCGTGCGCGTCGGTTCGACGAGCGGGCGCTGGCCCTGCAACGGCGCGGCTGGATGAGCGGCTACCCGCCCTACAGGGGGCAGGAGGGCTCCCAGGTCGGGGCCGCACATGCCCTCGCGACCGAGGACTGGCTCGTGCCGACGTACCGATCGAACGCGATGCAACTCGCCCGCGGAGTTCCGATGAGCGACGTCCTGTTGTTCCGTCGCGGGTACCCCGAGTACGCCTCCGACCACGACCTGAACGTCTTTCCCCAGGCAGTGCCGATCGCGACCCAGATCCCCCACGCCGCGGGGCTGGGGATGGCCGCGAACTACGGCGACTCCGAGGAGGCGATCTGCTGTTATCTCGGCGACGGCGCCACGAGCGAGGGCGACTTCCACGAGGGGCTGAACTTCGCCGGCGTCTTCGAGGCGCCCGTCGTCTTCTTCTGTGAGAACAACGGGTGGGCGATCTCGACGCCCAGAGAGCGCCAGACCGCCAGCGACACCATCGCGCGGAAGGCCGAGGCCTACGGCTTCGAGGGGGTTCGGGTCGACGGCAACGACCCCCTCGCCGTGCGGGAGCTGGTCGCGGCCGCCCTCGAGCGCGCCCGCGAGGGCCGCCCCGTCCTCGTCGAGAGCCTGACCTACCGCCAGGGCGCCCACACGACCAGCGACGACCCCTCGCAGTACCGCGACGAGCCCGCGGAGCTGCCCGACTGGCGCACGGCCGACCCCCTCGAGCGCTACGGCTCGTTCCTCCGCGAGGAGGGGGTCCTCGACGACGACGCCGTCGCGGAGATCGAGGACGAGGTCGAGGCGGAACTCGAGGCGGCCGTCGAGATAGCCGAGTCGACGCCCGAACCCGAGCCGGGGGAGGTGTTCGACCCGGTCTACGCGGAGCCGACGCCCCGGCTCGCCGAGCAGCGGGCGCGTCTCGAGGAATTCGCCGCCCGCGAGGACGGACGCGACCTCGAGCGTTGAACCCGCGGCGTGACGGTCCCGGCGTGAGGGCGATCGGCTCCGCGGATCGCGGTCAGTCCATCGCGATGTAGGTCTTCGTGTCGGTCACGCCCTCGAGACCCTGCACGTCCGAGGAGACGGCCTTGAGGATCTCGTAGACCTCCTCGGTGTCGACCTCGGCGATGATGTCGTAGTTGCCCGCGACGATGTGGGCCTCGGCGACCGACCCGAGCCCCCGGATCGACTCGAGCAACCCCTCGGACTTTCCGGCGGCCGTCTTCACCATGATGAAGGCGTGAACCATCTCTCGCCGGTGTGGTACTCCGTGCCACGACTAAAGCCTTGCGTCGGCACCCGCCCGAGTGGTATGGGTAACCAGGGCAAACTTATTGGCGGGGGCGGGCGTACCCTCCGCTCATGCGGTTCGTGATCATCGGCGCCGGACGGGTCGGCCTGCGCACAGCGCGTGTCTTGCGCGAGGAGGGACACGAGGTGACCGTTATCGAGCGCGACGAGGCGACGGCACGGCGCGCTCGGAACGAGGAGTTTTCGGTCGTCGAGGGCGACGGCTCCCGCGAGACGGTCCTCGAGGAGGCCGGCGTCGGCGAGGCCGACGCGGTGGGCGCGCTGACAGGCGACATGAACGTCAACTTCACGGCCTGTATGATCGCCAAACACCACGGCTGTCGGACGGTCATGCGCATCGACGAGGCCTACCGTGAGGGGATCTACCGCAAGTACGCCGAGGAGGTCGACGAGATCGTCTACCCCGAGCGACTGGGCGCGATCGGCGCGAAAAACGCCCTGCTGGGCGGGACGATCCGGGCGATCGCCGACGTCGCCCCGAACCTTCAGATCGTCGAGCTCACCTTCACCGACGAGGCGCCGATCAACGGCTACTCGATCAGCGAGCTCGAGCTGCCGGCCGACGCGACCGTCATCGCGTTCGGCAAGCGCGACCGCCCGCTGGGGATCCCCTCCGAGGACGAGTCCCTCGAGACCGGCGATCGGGTCGTCGTGCTGGCGGATTACGAGGTGTTGAGCGAGGTCAGACAGCTGATCGTCGGCGAGCCGGCGACTCGCGCGGCGGCGAACGCGGGCGCGGGAGGTGTCAACTGATGGTTACGGCGTACGTCATGATCAAGGCGAACACGGGCGAGGCGGACCGACTCAAAAACAGCGTGCAGTCGATCGAGGGCGTCGAGGCGGCCCACATCGTCGCAGGCGACGTCGACATCATCGCGAAGGCGGCCGTCGACACTCCCGCCGCGGTCAAGAAGATCGCGGCGACGGAGATCCAGGGAATCAACGGCGTCGAGGACACCCAGACCTACATCGCGATGGATTGACGGCGCCGCGGCCGAACCGGCGCCGTCGGCTCTCCTCGCGGCGTTCGAGCGCAGCGTCGATCCCGCGCTCGCCGCGTCGCCGACGCTACATCGGCGTTCCGCCGCGCTCGCCGTCCTCCGCGGCCTCTCGGCCACGACTCTGGGCGTTCTCGAGCAGCGTCGCCGCGGGCCCGCGGTACTCGTAGCCGGGGATCAGCCCCTGGGCGTAGGTGCCCTCGACGTACTCGACCAGGGCCTTGGCGTCCGCGACGCCCTCGGCTGCGTCCCGGGCGACGTACTCCAGTGTTACCCGCACCGTCTCGCCGTCGCGGTCGACGGTCGGCTCCTCGCGGGCGTTCGTGTGCGCGACGGTGAAGGCGTCCGCGAGTCGCCGCTCGAGGGTCTCGAACCAGCCGTCCTCGACGACCTGGGCGACCGTCTCGTCGGCGACCGCCGCGTCCAGCGCGGGCAGCGAGACGGTAACGCGGAACCGTCCGTCGCCGTCGCCCTCCGCGTCGCTCGCGGTCGCCGTCGCCTCGAACACCGTCGTCGTCAGCTCGTAGCCGTCCTCGCTCTCGGCGAAAGCGTCGTGTCCCTCGAACTCGCGCTCGACGGATCGGGGAAGCTCACTCATTACCGACACGAACGGGTCTGGGCCGAAAGGGCGTTGCGCTTCGCGCGGGTCGGCGGCGGTTCGCTCGAGCGGTCGGCTCGGCGGTATCGAACCGGAAGCGGTCGCTTCGACCGCTCCCCGGGGCCGTAGCGTGGGGTTCTCGTCCCTCGAGGTTCCCGTCGCGGACTCGTCGCTCACGCGTCGGGGTCGGCGTCGTCCGCGATCGACTCGAGGAACCGACGACCGACGCGGTTCCGAATCCGGTCGACGAGCGCGGCCTCGTCCTGGGTCGCGTTGGCGACGTCGCCGAGGGGCAGCTTTCCCCCGGCCATGTCGTCGTGGCCGCCGACGTCGCCCCGATCGCCGAACAGGCGGGTGAGCGACGCGCCGAGATCGAGCTCCCGTCTGGTGGTTCGACCGCTAATGTGGATCTCGTCTCCGACGATACCGCTGACGAAGACGGTATCGACGCCGTCGACGTTGAGGAGGAGGTCGGCCCCCTGCGCGAGCGCGACCCTGTTCTCGAGGCGACCGATACAGGAGACCAGACAGGAGCCGCGCCGGGTCCGGTTGCGGATCACGTCGCCGAACGCGTCGACGCTGTCGGGCAGAAACGAGACGCCGTAGAGCTCGCGGAGCCGCTCCCCGTCCGCGCGCTCGTGGAGGGAGGCGGCGACCGCGTACTCCCGATCGGTCGGCTGGCGGTAGAAATCGAGCCGTTCGCGGTGGATACCGAACAGCAGCGCCGAGGCGATCCGCGGCGTGAACTCGATCCCCGACTCCAGGAAGTACTCGGCAAGGATCGTCGCCGTCGCGCCGTAGGACTCGCGAACGTCGACCGCGTCGGCCGGGATCGCCCCCTCCGAGGGGTGGTGATCGATCACGATGTCGATGGGTGTCTCCGCGGGAACCGAGTTGTGCTCGCCGGGGACGGAGTGGTCGACGAACGCGACCAGGTCGTTGGCCGCGAGCCTCGCGTCGCCGTAGCGACGGGGCGTGACGTCGAACAGTTCGACGAAGGCGCGGTTCTGCTGGTGGACGATCGACCCGCCGTACAGGATGTCGACGGTCTCGACCCCGCAGGTCCTCGCGAGCGACTCGAGCGCGATCGCCGACGCCAGCGAGTCCGGGTCCGGATCGTCGTGACAGACCACGGTGAGCGACGAGGCCGATCGCAGCCGGGTGAGCACCGCGGCGGCGTTCGACATACCCGGGAGTTGGCGCTACGGCAGTGTTAACAATTGTCGTCTGCTCGGTGAGAGTCACGGTGAGCGGGACCCGGCGAGACGTCGCCACAGGCGACCGAGAGATCCTGAAGTATTTAGGAACCATCGACGATTCGTTCGCTATGGGCGGAACCTCCGGTGGGAAACGGTCGACAACCCTCGGTGAGGACCTCGACGAGACGACCGCGGCGATCATGGATGCGGTCTACCGAGCGCTGTCGCGAAACGGGTACCCGGCGACGACGATGTCCGAGATCGCCGCGGAGTTCGAGAAGAGCAAGTCCCTGCTGTACTACCACTACGACAGCAAGGAGGAGATCCTGAACGACTTCTTCGCCCACCTCTGTGAGCATCTCGAGACGACGCTGGTCGAGGACCGCTACGACGACCCCCGCGAGCAGCTGCTGGCGCTGATCGACCGGCTGCTCCCCGCGGAGATGGACGACGAGGAACTCCGGTTCCGCCGGGCGTTTTTCGAGATCCGTTCGCAGGCCCCACACAACCAGTCCTATCACGAGCAGATCGAGCGCTCCGACGAGATCGTCCTCGAGGCGCTGACCGAGACGATCCGCCGCGGGGTCGAGGAGGGGCGGTTCGTCGACGTCGATCCGGAGCGGGAAGCCGAGTTGCTCTTCTCGACGAGCTACGGAATCATGGAGCGGGGCGTCACCCTCGAGGACCGAGGGATCATCGAACGGAACAGGGCGACGCTGCGCGACCGCATCGACCGCTGGCTGCTCGAGGAGGAGTGACGCCGTTCGCGGCCGACGCGTCGGAACGACCGGAGAAGCCCCGCCCTACGCGATCGGATCGGCCGGCTCCCGATCGAGGTGTGTCTCGAGCACCGCCGACAGCTGGTTGCGAACCGACGCTCGGGCGGCCGGTGGACACGCCTTGAGCAGCGGGTCGATCGGTCGGGATCGATCGGTCGAGTCCCGCGTCCGGTCGGTCGAGAGTCGGCTCTTGGGGCGGTGGCGCCGGACAGAGAAGCCGACCCTGCTACCCCGTCGGGCCAGCTCCCGACGCGAGTCGACGCCGGTAAGCAGTGCCGCGAGTTCGGCCGCACACCCGGTGAGCGCGCCGATTCGGCGCTCGTCGGCGGGATCGAGCGCGTCCGGGTCGATCCCGGACGCCGCGAGCAGCGACTGTCCCTCCTGGACCGACCGGGTCGCCTCGACGAGGGCGCCGAAACAGCGCTCGACCAGCACCGGCTCGGCGTCGAACTCGGTCGCCAGCTCGAACGCCTTCGACTCGAGGAGATCCCCCGCCAACACCCCCTCCGTCGGTAGCGTCCCGGACCGGCGAAACCGCTCGATTGCGCGTCGGTGGAGACGCGTCTGCAGGGAAATCAGCTCGAGCGACGCCGCCAGCGGGATGACGTCCTCGAGGGACCGATCGCAGTCGAACCCGTCGACCAGCGCCAGGAACACCTGGCCCCGGAACCGCGAACGGTCCGACTCGAGCGATTCCTCGGTGGCTCGATCGAACGCGTCTGGCAGGCGGGTTCGGAGCGCGCTCTCGATCGCCGCCCGTCGCCGCGCAATCGTTCGTCTCATGCGTATCCTCGGCGTCCGCTACCGGACTCGAACCCGAGTCCGCCTCCGTCCGGCGGAGGTGTCGGGATCGTACTGACTGAACGGTTGTTCAGGGCGCGTCATAAGCATTGTGGACGCTGGTACGCGCCCGGACTCGACTCAGACCGCCTCGATCGCCCGATCGAGATCGGCGATCACGTCCTCGACGTCCTCGATGCCGACCGAGAGGCGAACAAGGTCGTCGGTGACCCCGCTGGCGAGTTTCTCCTCTTCGGATAGCTGCTGGTGGGTCGTGCTCCCGGGGTGGATGATCAGGGTCTTCGCGTCGCCGACGTTCGCCAGCAGGCTCGTCAGCTCGACCTCGTTACAGACCGTCTCGGCCGCGTCGTACCCTCCCTCGAGCCCGAAGGTGATCATCCCGCCGTACCCGCCCTCGAGGTACTCGCTGGCGTTCCCGTGGGTCTCGTGGCTCTCGAGTCCCGGGTAGGTGACCCACGCGACGTCGGGGTGATCCTCGAGGTACTCCGCGACGGCCATCGCGTTCTCGCAGTGTTTCTCTATGCGCAGCGGGAGGGACTCGAGTTTCTGTAGCGTGACCCAGGCGTCGAACGGCGACTGCTGGTTGCCCAGGTCCCGCAGCCCGCGGGTGCGGGCGGCGATCGAGAACGCCTGCTCGCCGAACGTCTCGGAGAAGTTGACGCCGTGATAGGCGGGGTTGGGCTCGGTGAGTTCGGGGTAGTCGCCCTCCGGCCACGGGAACGAGCCGCCGTCGACGAGGACGCCGCCGACCGTCGAGCCCGCGCCGTGGAGCCACTTCGTCGTCGAGTTCCAGACGAGGTCGGCGCCGTGCTCGAGCGGGCGACACAGAGCGGGCGTCGCGAAGGTGTTGTCGACAAAGAGCGGGACGTCGTTCTCGTGGGCGATGTCCGCGATGCGCTCGAGGTCTGGGGTGACGAGCGCGGGGTTACCGATCGTCTCGAGGTGGACGAACGCGGTGTCGTCGTCGATCGCGTCGGCGTAGGCCTCGTAGTCCAGCGTGTCGACGAACTTCGTCTCGATGCCGCGTTTCGCGACGGTGTGGGTGAGGTAGGTGTAGGTGCCGCCGTACAGCGACGACGAGGAGACGATGTTGTCCCCGACGTCCGCGAGAATGAAGGTCGCCAGATCGAACGCGGCCATCCCCGACGACGTCGCGAGCGCACCGACCCCGCCCTCGAGGGCCGCGATGCGCTCCTCGAGCATCGCGTTGGTCGGGTTCATAATCCGCGAGTAGATGTTGCCGAACTCCTCGAGCCCGAACAGCGCGGCCGCGTGCTCGGTGTCCTCGAACTCGTAGGACGTTGTCTGGTAGATCGGCGGCGCCCGCGCGCCCGTGGTCGGGTCGGGTTCCTGGCCCGCGTGGACGCTGTTCGTGGCGAATCGTCGGTCGGAATCGTCTCCCATACCCGCCCCTTCTCAAGTCGAGGTGGTAAATTGCTAGCTCGAACGGGTTCGGCCGACGACCGTCGGCCGTCCGTTCACCGAACCCGACAGGGGGGGTACTGCAGTCGAGGCGACCGTCGGTTCGAGCGTGAGCCGGAACTCACGACCGCGGCTCGGGACTCAACACTCCCGTTCGCGGTCGGCGCTGCTGGAGCCTCGAGCCGCGGGGTCGTACACCCAGAGGGCGTCGTTGGGGTACGAGCGCCCGAAGCTTCCCTTGTCCTCGCAGAGCAACACGCGGCCGTCCTCGAGGACCAGCACGTTGTCGACGTTGATCAGCGAGGCGTCCTGCAGCGACTCCGGCGCGCTCGCGTTCGGGCCGACCACGGCGGGCTCGAGCCGGGAGACGTCGTAGTCGTCCTCGAGTTCGGCGCGGTAGACGACGCCGCTGTCGACCTCGTCGAACCGCAGGTCGCCGTACTCGTCGGTCATGGAACCGCCCAGCGACGAGATCCCGAAGTAGATGGGGTCGCCCGGCTCGGCCTCGTCGTGGGAGTCGATCCCCTCGGCCTTGTTGAACTCGACGCTGGCGCCGATCTCCTTGGCGGCTGCGCGGGTCTCGAGGAAGGGGACCCGACGGAGCTCCTCGTCGACGCCGTCGGGACCGCACCGCTCGTACTGGTCGGCCCACTCGACGACCTCCTCGTCGGTGATGTAGTCCTGATTGCCGTCGACGGCGACTCTCTCGTCGGCCTCCGCGAGGGCGGCCTCGAGGTCGTCCTCCCAGTCGGTCTCGGCGTGGGTCTCCAGGTAGTCGACTTGCGTGACGTCGTCGTAGTCGGCGATCCAGAACTCGACCTCGGCGTTGCTGGCGGTCCCGAGCGCGAGCCACTCGACCTCGAGGTCGGTGGCGCCGACGGGACCCTTCCCGACCGGGGTCGCCTGCATCGCGTACAGCGTCCCGCGGACGTCCGTCGGATCGTCGTACGACGGGATCGGCTCGTCGGCGACGAACTTGTAGATCCCCTTCGCGCCGCCGTCCGAGGCGAGGTAGACGGTGCGCTCGTCGGGCAGCACTTCGGGACACTCCCAGGCGGCCCGTCCGAAGACGTGGTGTTTGGCGGGCACCGGCTCGTCGGCGGTCGGCTCGGTGATCTCGATGATCTTCCCGTACCGGTAGCGGTTCGGGAACGCCTCGTCGCCGATGGGCTCGAGCGTGTCCTCGCCGTCGTCCTGGTCGACCGGGTCCGCGCCAAGGTGGTAGGCGAGCTTCTCGGTGCCGGTGTTGGCCCACAGCCCCATCGGCGTCCAGGCGTCGTCGCCGAAGATCTCCGCGAGGGCGTCCTCGAGGTCGGCGATGTTTGGACGGTTCCAGAACTCGCTGGCCCCGCGCAGCCCGACCCCGCTGCCCGCCTCGACGATCTCGCGGACGGTGTGGATCCCGTTGACCCGCGGGTGGCCGTACTCCTCCTCGGCCGACAGCGGCGTCTCCCAGGGGCTCAGGTCGCCGTAGCAGTTGATCTTCGTCCCGCCGATCTCGCGGAACGCGTCGGTGTTCTCGAGCTCCATCGCGTTCTCGGGGTCGGCCTCCCAGCGCCCGCTCTCGCGGCTGAGCGGGGTTCGGGTGATCGCGCCGGGGCGGGTCTCGTTGTTCGTAAAGAGGTAGCCCTCGGTTCCGTCCTCGTTCGTCGAGACGAAGAAGTTCATGTCGGTGACGCCGCCGACGCCCTCGTAGCTCTCGTCGACGACGTCGGCGACGTCCTCGCCGTCGGGCGTCTGGGGATGCCCGAACCGCTCGGTGCCGCCGTTTATCGGTTCGCCCTCCTGAACGAGCAGTCGGTACTCCCCCGCCGCCGAGAGCACCTTCCCCTGCTTCTCGGTCGTCCGCGGGGGCTCGAGGTCCTCGAACTCGTCGGTCTCCCCGTCGAACGTAAACTGGAAGTCGTCGAAGACGCCGACCCCGCCGCGGTCGAACGGTTCGGGGTTGTCCTCGCTGGGCGCCTGCAGGCTGTAGAGCAACTCCCCGGTCTCGAAGACGAACGGGCCCGTGACCTCGGCACCTCGAGCCGTCGTCGAGAACCGCGTGATGTCGCCGTCGACGTACGGCGCGTGAGGCGTCTCGTGCTCGTCGTCCCCCGCGGTCGCGCCCGCCGTTCCCAGCGCCCCGACTCCGAGCGCCGCCGCCGTCGACGATGCCATCAGCGTCCGCCTGGTGTATTCGACCATTGCGTTCGGTTCGGGTTTCCGTTATTATTTCAAGACTTATATGAGGGGACTAGCGTCTTACGGGTTCGTTCGGACCGAACCCGAGCCCTCTGTGCGGTACTGTCGGGTATATAGCTCGCCGTTCGGCCGAATCCTGACACCGATACGTCTCGACGGTCGACGCCGTCTTCGGCGTCACGGCCGGAGAATCGGCGCGCTACCCGGGGCCGTCTCGGACGCGAAAAGAAGCGGTCGTCGCGGCGCGCTACTCGAGGTCGGCCTCTTCGGCCCGCCGACGGATCTCCGCGGCCCGGTCGCGGACCCACGAGCAGTAGCGCTCGATCTCGGTCGGCGTCGCGCCGTAGAAGGAGGCGACCCAGTTGACGTCGGCCCAGGGCATGGTGTGGAGGTAGGCCGCGAGCGTGTCCTTCCCGGCCTGGACCACCTCCGGGGGGACGCCGCGGGTCCCGGTGTCGGCCTCGACGAACCCGTTGACGTCGAAGTAGACGTCGGCGTACAGGCGGGCGTCCTCGAGGTCGTCGAACGCGATCGTCGTGTGTTCGGGCGCGTCGAACCGGTACCGGGTATCGGTCTCCCCGTCCCCGTCGACTTCGATGATGCTGACGTCGAGGACGTAGGCGTCGACGACCGTGCTATCGGGTTCCGTCGGCGTGTCGGACGTAGCCATGGTCTCCGTTTCGACGGGGAACGGTCGAACTATTGAACGTTCATATGAGGGCTATAGTCCCCTCCCGAGCGGTTCGTAGCCGACCGGTCACTCGAGCAGGCTCTCGCCGGTCATCTCCGGTGGCTGGTCGAGCCCGATCAGCTCGAGGATCGTCGGGGCGATGTCGGCGAGGGTGCCCCCCTCCCGGACCGTCCGTCCGCCGCCGGTACCGTCCGGCGCGACGTAGACGAGCGGCACCTCGTTGTAGGTGTGGGCGGTGTGGGGCTCCGCCTCGGTGCCCATGTCGTCGGCATTGCCGTGGTCGGCAGTGACGAGGACGTGCGAGCCGGCCGCCTCGAGGGCGTCGACGAGCCGGCCCAGCTGGGTGTCGACGGCCTCGACGGCCTCGATCGCGGCCTCGTAGTCGCCCGTGTGGCCGACCATGTCGGGGTTGGCGTAGTTGAGCACGAGCACGTCCGGATCGTCGGACTCGACGGTGTCGATCGCCGTGTCGGTCACCTCGGGCGCGCTCATCTCGGGCTGCAGGTCGTAGGTCGGGACGTCCAGGCTCTCGACGATCTTCCGAACTTCGCCGTCGAACTCGATCTCCCGGCCCCCGTTGAGGAAGTAGGTGACGTGGGCGTACTTCTCGGATTCGGCGATCCGCAGCTGGGTCCTGCCGGCGTCGGCGAGCACCTCGCCCAGCACCTGTGCGGGCTGGTTCGGCGGGTAGGCGACGGGGAGGTCGAAGGTCTTGTCGTACTGGGTCAGCATCACGACCTCGGCGTCGGGCGGACTGGTCGGGAACTCGTCGGCCCAGTCCTCGCTGCGAATGTCCGCGAGCATCCGCGTGAGCTGTCGGGCGCGGTCGGAACGGAAGTTGAACCAGACGACCGAGTCGCCATCTTGCAGCGCAAGATGGCTGCCAGCTGAGCTGTGCGCAGCGCTGTCCCCGTCCTCGAGGGCGGGCTGGTCCGCGATAACGGTCGGCTCGACGAACTCGTCGGTCTCGCCGCGATCGTACGAGTCCTCGACCGCCTCGAGGGCCGAGGCGGCCTCGTAGTCGGCCTCGCGCTCGACGATCGCGTCGTAGGCCCGCTTGGTTCGCTCCCAGTTCTGGTCCCGGTCCATCGCGTAGTACCGCCCCGTAACGGTCGCCACGTCGCCGGTGCCGTGCTCGTCGACGACGTCCTCGAGTTCGGCCAGGTACTCCCGGCCCCCGGTCGGCGACGTGTCGCGGCCGTCGGTGATCGCGTGGGTGACCGCCTCGACCTCGCGGTCGCCGGCCAGTTCGATCAGCGCGTGGAGGTGTTCCTGGTCCGAGTGGACCCCGCCGTCGCTGACGAGGCCGACGAAGTGGACCCGACCGTTATTTTCTCGAGCGCGCTCGAAGGCGGACTCGATCGCGGCGTTCTCGCGAAAGGAGCCGTCGGCGATCGAGTCCGACACTCGAGTGTACTCCTGGTAGACGACCCGGCCGGCGCCGATGTTCAGGTGGCCGACCTCGCTGTTGCCCATCTGGCCGTCCGGCAGGCCGACCCGTCGGCCGGCGACCTCGAGCCGGCCGCTCGCGCCCGCGGTCGAGAGCCGGTCGAACGCCGGCGTCTCCGCGGCTTTCACTGCGTCGCGTCCCGTATCGTCGCCGAGCCCCCAGCCGTCGAGGATGATCAGCGCAGCGTCCATACTCGAGGGCTGCGTCGCCCGGCGTAACTACTTATCGCTGTCGGCCAACGTCGCGGCGCCGACCGCGGGATATTTGACAGTGGGGCGGAACGCCACTGGCATGACCCTCGATCCCGTCCACTTCGACGGCATCGCCCAGCTCGCGGGACGGATCGACCACGGCGCCGACGAGCGCGACCGCCGCGCGTTCGCCGAGACGGTCTGGGAGCAGTTCCTCGACCCGCTCCGCCAGGACGGACGGGTCGTCCTCGAGCCGATCGACGAGCAGTTCCGGCGGCTGGTCGACTGCGAGGACGTCGCCCTGATCGACCCCCCGTTCCCGACCGAACACGGCCTCGACGCGGGGACGATCAACCCGACGCCGTTCAAGAACGGCCTCGTCATCGACGTCGCCCAGGCGGCGATGAGCGCGACCCCCAGCGACCTCGAGCTCCACCGCTCGCGGACCGCCGTGATGACGGTTCACTCGAGCGACGCGACCGCCCGCGTCGAGAACGACGACTGGGACCGCTTCGACGAGGGGACGAGCAAGCGGCGGGTGATCCGGGTGGGCCGCCTCGATCGGTTCGCCGAGGGGATCGTCCACGCGCTGGCGCTCTATCTCGCCGAGAGCGAACACGCCCACGAGCACGCCGATGCGGTCTCTGACCTGCTCGTCCTCGACGGCCCGATCTACCCGCGCGGCCTGTTGCGCTGGGCCGACCAGCACCCCGACCTCGCCGACTTCCTGCTCGAGGATCCGCGACCGACGACGGTGCTCGAGAACTACGTCCGGCTGGTCGAGCGGTTCGTCGAGCGCGGGGTCCCCCTCGTGGGGTTCGTCAAGAATCCGGGGACGAAGGCACTCACCCGGGCGGTGCGGGAGACGACCGACGCGAGCGCCCCCTGGACCAACGACGCCGCGATGTTCACCCGCCTGCTCGAGCGCGGCGAGTACGTCGACGACGTCGACGGCGAACGCTGGGAGCGGGACACCTCGGCGCTAACCTACACGAACTGGTTTCGGTCGCGAGCCGGCGTCGATCGCCCCCTCTCCGCGGAGGGCGACGCGCTCGGGGTCGACCGCGAGCTCCCCCGCGAGGCCTACGAGGTCACCTTCTTCGTCGTCTACGATCCCCGCGACGACCTCCTCTATCGGATCGAGGCCCCCTACGCCGTTACCCGCGACCCGGAGACCCGCCAGCGGCTCGCTCGGCAACTGCTCCAGGACGTCGCTGTCGCCCACGGCCCGCCGACGATCGTCGGCAAGGCCGACGAGCTCGCCCGGATCAGCAACCCGGAGAAACGGTCGCTGCGCGAGACCCTCGAGGAGCGTTTCGAGACGAGCCGGGATCGCAGCTACGACGAGCACCGCTGGCTCGAGGAGGGTTAGGGCTCCCGTTCGACCTCGAGCTCGACCGACTCGGGATCGACGCCGATCCTGGCGAACTGCGTGCGAACGTGTTCTCTGGCCGCCTCGAGGGCCTGCTCGCGGGTGTCGAACCCGCGGGGCATCGGCGACTCGAAGGCGAGGTGCACCTCGCGGTCGTCGATAACCTGCACGCTGCCGCCGCTGTCGACCTCGTAGAACTCGTCGCAGACCCAGACGTACGCGGCGTCCTCGTCGGGTGCGCCCCGGAACGAGGGGGATCGCTCCCCGCGTTCGTACACCGTTCCGGTGAGCTCGGTTCCGCCTGCGCGACCGCGCACGATAAACATGTGTCAAACTACGGTGCCGAGACGCAAAAAATCCCCGCACGCGGCGGCCTTTCCCGTCGCGATCGTCCGAAACGACGGATCGAGACCGTCCCCGCGAACAACGCCGAGAAACGGGTTTTGGGTTTTCCGGCGTCGACGGACCGATTTGTCGGTCACTCCGAAAACATATCGGATCTATAACCCAAACTGTTTCGGGGCCGGGTTTATTCCTCCAGCAGTGCTACCGTTCGATAATGAGTTCGGACGCACAGGTCAGCGGCGACGCGTCACGAGGGGGGGGTAGCAGGGGTTTCTCAGGAGTGGTACGACGCCCTTCGCCATCCGAGACGACTGCACGTGCTTACGGCGCTCGAGGACGGCGCGTGCACCCTCGCGGAACTCGTCGACGCGGTCGCCTCGCGGGAGTCCGCCGATCGGGGAGCGACCCGAATCGAACTCGTCCACAACCACCTGCCGCGGCTGGCCGATCACGGAATCCTCGAGTGGGACGGCGAGACCGCCTCCCTCACTCTCGAGCGCTCGCCGCCGGTCGCAGAGCTCTCGGCGCTGCTCGAGGACGGCGACCCTGCCGGCGAGCGCACGCTCGAGGTCCTCGTCCACCCGGTCCGGACGCGGCTGTACGCCGTCCTCTCGGAGTTCGATCGTCCGATCTCGATCGAGGCGCTGGCCGGGGAGCTCGTCGATCGCGAGATCGGCTCGTTCACGGATCACTCGGCGGCGCGGCTCGCGCTCCACCACGTCCACCTCCCCGCGATGGTCGACGTCGGCGCCGTCGAGTTCGACCCCCGAACCGGGACAGTCCGGGGTCCGGGGCGGTAGTCGGCGACCGTTCGACAGACGCCCGAGTATTTTCCGAACCTGCTCACGCCGGAGGGAAACGCGTTTGTAGACGGCCCCTCATTGCCGTGTTATGACGGATCTGGGTGATTTCAGCGAGTTCGACGCCGGTGGGGACGCCGATTCGACGGCCGAATCGAGCGCGTCGCCGACCGAGAGGTCGACGGACGTCGACGGGTTCGAACCCGCGAACGTCGAACCGCGGGGCGAGGACGTCGGCATCGGAACGATCTGTGTCTCCCAGGGACTGCGCATCGCCGAGGACGAAGAGGAGACGTCGCTGCGAGCCTACGTCACCAGCGGCAACCGCTCGTCGGTCCGGATCGGCAGCTACCTGGTCGCGCCCTACCCCGACGGCGAGACGCTGTTCTGTCGGATCACTGGACTCGAGTACGCCCAGCAGTACCACGCCGACGACGCGACCGAGATCCACGCCCGCCGCGCGATGCGCCGGGACGACGTCGACGAGGCCGACTACAAGTTCGTCGCCTCGCTCGAGCCCGTCGCCGTCCTCTACGAGGAGGGCGGCGAGCTCAAACGGCGGATGACCGACCGCGTCCCCAAACCCCAGACGGTCGTCGGGCAGGCCAACGACACGGCCGAGATCAAGACGGGGCTGAAGATCCCCGAGGACGGCGTCTTCCTCGGGCACCTCTCGGTCGGTGGCGAGACGGTCCGCACCGCCGCTTCGCCGCCGACGATCGACTACCGACTGAAAGACGACTACGAGGCGGGCGATCCGCTGGTCTTCCGACACACCCTGGTCGCGGGCGGGACGGGGTCGGGGAAGACCCACGCCGCGAAGAACGTCCTTCGGCAGTACCTCGCCGACGAACGGCGGTATCCCATGGAAGACGGACGGACGGTCGGCCCGGCCGTCGTCCAGTTCGATCCGCAGGACGAGTACGCCCAGATGCACGACGACAACCCCGAACTGGACGGCGAGTTCGCCCGTCGGCTCGAGCGCGAGGGAGTCGCCCACGGCGGCGTCGACGATACGACCGCGTTCGTCCCGAAGGTGGGGGATTCGACGTACTCCGCGGGCCACCACCGCGCCGAGTGCGTCGAGTTCACCATCCCGTTCTCGATGGTCCACGACAACCCGTTCCTCGTCGCCGGCAGCGGGCTCAACGACAACCAGTACGGCGCGCTCGTGAGCGTCCTCCTGCCGCGGTTTCGACGGCAGTACGGCGCCGACGGCACCTACGAGGAGTTCACCTCGTTCCTGGACGACCCCGCCCTGCGCGAGGAGCTAGACGAGTCGGGGCGGGTCCACGAGGCCACCTTCGACGCCGTCCGGCGGCGCGTGCTCGGGTTCGGCCACGTCTTCGACCAGGACGCCCGCCCGATCACCGACCTCGTCCACGAGTTCGTCCGCCCCGGCGGACTGACCGTCGTGCCGACCTACCACGTCTCGGACTCGCGGGCGACCGAGACGGTCGTCCTCGCGCTGTCCTCGCTGTTGATCGACCAGAAGCTCTCGAACGACCCAACCTACGAGCGGATCAAGGAGACCCCCCTGATCCTGGGGATGGACGAGGCTCACAACTTCCTCACCGACGCCGACAGCGTCCAGGCGGGCAAGGTCATCTCGAAGTTCACCGAGGCCGCAAAGCAGGGCCGGAAGGAACGGCTCGGCCTCTTTCTCATCACGCAGGACCCCCAGGACATCGACGACGCCGTCTTCAAGCAGCTCAACACCACCGTCGTCCTCAACCTCGGCGACGAGGACGCGATCAAAAGCGTCAACATTCCCTCGAGCCTCGAGTCGAAGGTCCCCTACATGGAGAAAGGGCAGATGGTCGTCTACTCGCCGGACAACTCCGAGCCCGTCGAGCTGATC
Source organism: Natronococcus sp. JC468 (assembly GCF_012163165.1). Classification (NCBI taxonomy): domain Archaea; kingdom Methanobacteriati; phylum Methanobacteriota; class Halobacteria; order Halobacteriales; family Natrialbaceae; genus Natronococcus; species Natronococcus sp. JC468. Next base: position 117,296 of record NZ_JAAVUO010000001.1, on the reverse strand, counting down.
GGCCTGTCGAAGTGCGTGACCCGACACGGACGGGACTGACGGCCGCCCGCGCCGACGGACCGGGGGTCAGGCCGTCGCGAACCGCGCCACGAAGAACTCCCGAACGGCCCGGGCGATCTCCTCGCGCGTTCCCAGGAAGAAGTGATCCGCCGCCAGCCCGACGACCTCGTCGCCGCGCTCGCGGGCCCGCTCGAGAACGGGCTCCCAGTCGGCGGTCGTGTCGCGCTCGCCGTACACCACCAGCGCCGGGGCCTCGAGGGCGGCGAGCGCGGCGACCGCGTCGAGGTCCGGGCCGAGCGACGCGGTCGGCGCTAGCGCGGCCACGCCCGCGATCGGTCGCTCGAGGTCGGCGGCCGCCAGCAGCGCCTGGGAGGCCCCGAAGCTGTAGCCGAACAGCCCGACCTCGTCGTAGCGGTCGTCGGCCCACCGGACCGCGTTGCGGACGTCCTCGCGCTCGCCTCGGCCCTCGTCCCACGCGCCGTAGTCGAACCGCAGGCAGGCGATCCCCGCCTCGCGAAGCGCCTCGCTGGCGGCGACCAGTCGCTGGTCGCTGCGGGAGCCGCCGTGTTGGGGGTGGGGCGGGCAGGCGATCACGACGGACTCGGTCTCCGCGTCGGGCTCCTCGAGTCGACCCCGAACGTCGCGACCGCCGGGGATGGGGACGTCGCTCATCGGCGGCGGTTCGCCGCGGACGGTAATCAAGGCTGTTCACTCGATCGGCCGACTGTCGCTGATGTGATGTTTTTAAGGCCGGGGAACCATACGTAAGGACATGGGCATCCTCTCTCGGACCTCCTACGTCATCCGCTCGAAGATCAACTCGGTGCTCAACCGGGCCGAGGACCCGACCGAGACCCTCGACTACTCCTACGAGCAGATGCGCGACCAGCTCCAGCAGGTCAAACGCGGGATCGCCGACCTGACGACCCAGAAAAAGCGCCTGGAGATGCAAAAGAAGCGCCTCGAGGAAAACGTCGAGAAGCACAACGACCAGGCCCGTACGGCCGTCCAGCGCGACCGGGAGGACCTGGCCCGGCGCGCCCTCGAGAAGAAGAAGACGAAGATGACCCAGATCGAGGATCTGGAGGGGCAGATCTCGAAGCTCCAGAGCCAGCAGGACAACCTGATCGACCAGAAAAACGAGCTCCAGAACCGCATCGAGGAGTTCCGTACGAAAAAGGAGACGATGAAGGCCCGCCACGAGGCCGCCAAGGCCAGCTCGACGGTCTCGGAGGCGATGACCGCAACCGGAGAGGAGTTCGAGGACGTCGGCCGCGCCATCGAGCGCGCCGAGGAACAGACCGAGGACATGGAGGCCCGCGCGGCCGCGCTCGACGAGCTCCAGGAAAGCGGCGCGTTCGAGGACGTCCTCTCGGACAAGGACCAGATCGACCGCGAGCTCGAGGGCCTCTCGACCGACAGCGGCGTCGAGGCCGAACTCGAGACACTCAAGTCGGAGGTCGGCGGGGGGGACGTCGACGAGGCGGACGTCGCCGAGGCCGAGGAGGACGTCGAGGAACTCGAGGCACAGGTCGACGACGACGAGATCGACAGCGAACTCGAGGAGCTCCAGGAAGAGGAGAACTCGTAGGTCGACCGCGCCGACGGCGTTTTTTCGCGGCTGCAACTGGGGGGAACAGCTACCACCCAGCGCGTGATAGGGGTCCGTATGGTGGCAGACGTGGAATTCGACTCGCTCTCGCTGACCGAGCAGCTCGTTCTGGCGGCCGTCGCCGACGCCCACCGGAACGACGAAACACCGGCCCAGACCCACGAGATTCGCCGCACCTGTCGGACGCGGGCGGCCGACCTCGAGGGAGACCTCGTCGGGACCGTCACCGAGGCCGACGTGATGCGATCGCTGTATCGCCTCGAGGACGAGGGGGTCGTCGAGGAGGTCCGGCCCGACGAGCGCTCGCCGACGGGGAAAGGACGGCCGGCGTACGAGCTCGCCGGGAGCGCGGCGGCGGTCTACGAGGGGATCGCCGACCGGTTGATCGAGTAGCCGTCCGAGCGCGAGCCTACGACGCCGGCGTCCCGAGGACGGCGACGTCGTACTCGGCGATGTCGGACGGCGAGAGGAGCACGACGACCATAAACTGCCAGCGTTCGCCGGCGTCGAGGTCGCCGACGGTGTCGGTGTACAGTCCGAGCTGCTCGCCGCCGTCGGTGTAGAACCGGGCCCTGACCTCGGCGACCTCGACGCGTTCCTCGCGATCGTTCTCGACGGTCCCCTGGACGGTCGCGCCCCGGAAGCCGTCCTCGAGGACGAACTCGTGGGACGCGATCGAGAGCGAGTCCAGCGGCGTCACGTTCGTGTTCGGTTCGCTCTGAGCGATCTGTCCGGCCGCGGACGTTTCCGAGGCGTTCCGGCTCCCGTTGGTGACGTTGCCGACCTCGCCGCGCTCGTAGGTGGGGTTGCCGCTGCTGACGCCGTCGTCGTCGCCGAGACAGCCGGCGACGGAGGCCACAGCCCCGGTCCCGAGCGAGGCGAGCACGGCGCGTCGGTTCCGCCGCTGATCCCCGGTCATCGGTTCCCCCTCCGCAGAAGTCCATCCCGTCGGGGGGTGCTGCAGTCGATCATGGTAGCATCGACGGCGCGGCCGCATTTCAACGTGAGCCTTGCTCGGTCGAGTTCCGGACTACTCCGCTCGGGCGTCCCGCGGGACGAAGCCGAACCGCTGGGCCAGCGGCGAGATGACCCTGTCGTGGAGGTACCACAGGACGGCGACGGCCACGACGATGACTGCCGAGTCCGCGAGCCCGCCCATCAGCCCCAGCGCGATGATCAGGGTCGTCGCACACGCCGCGGCGTGGTTCGTCTTCGTCAGCAGCATCGTCGTCGTCGTCAGCATCATCGCCAGCGTTGCGCTCGCCCAGAGGTAGACGATTTCGACACTGAACGCGGGGTCGGGTCTGGCGAACACCACGTACGAGCTGGCCTGGTTGCCGACCAGCGCGTAGGCGATCAACCCGCCGACGACCGCGACGGTGTGCCCGCCGATGACGTGGTACGCGCCCTCCGCGCGGGGCTGTTCACCGGTCGCGATCAGGTACGCCGACGGTCCCAGGCTCGGGAACAGAAACGGTCGGCCGGTCGCGAGCGCGATTATCCCCAGCACGGTGAAGTGGAGAAACACGTTGACGGTCGCGCTGTACTCGTCTTTGAGATAGAAGTCGTTTTCAGACCCGTCGAGCTCGAAGTCTAACCCCAGCAACGTGAGCCGAACATTGCAGCGGATCACCAAAAGCGCACCCGCTGCAGATTCTTTCTATATCATACCACATGAACTAATGGTGGCTCCGGCCCGAGACCGGGCGCTTTAGCACCTCGACCTCCAAGCGTCTCCGATGAGCGGACGGCAGTCGACTCGTCGGCAGTTGCTGGCCGCCGGAGGAGCGGTGCTCTCGGCCGGCGTCGCGGGGTGTATCGAAGGCAAGCTCGGAGGCGACGATCCGCTGCTCGGCGATCCGAAACCGTACCTGGAGGTCGAACTGACCGACGGAGCGGACGGGGCCCGTATCGACCCCCCGATCGCCCACGTCGTCGCCGGCGGGACCGTCGAGTGGACCGCCGAGAGCGGCTCCCACGAGGTTGCCGCCTACCACCCCGAGACCCACGGCGACCAGCGGCGGCTGACCGACGGCGCCGATCCCTGGCGAAGCGCGGTCACCCCCTCGAGTCCGTTCGAGCGCGTCTTCGACGGCGAGGGTGTCTACGACTACGCGTGTCCGGCCCACGAGGACCGCGGCGCGGTCGGGACCGTCGTCGTCGACCTCCCGGCCCCCGAGAACGAGCCCGGCCTCGAGCACCCCTCGGAGGCGTACCCCGACGCGGCGAGCGAGGCGCTCGAGGCGTACAACGAACGGGTGCGGAGCGTGCTCGCCGACGCGCACGGCTAGGTCTCACCCCCGCGGGCCGACGGGGAGCCGGCCCCGATCCCGGCCTCGCCCTCGCTCGAGGGTCGGCGCCGCGAGCTTCTCTCGGGCCCGGACGGCGTCGTACGTCTTCGACGGGCCCTGCAAGGCGGTCCGTTTTCATCGCTCCTCTCGAACGCCCGAACATGGGGTCCGTCGACAGCGACGAGACGTTGGACTCGTACGGAACGGACGTCAACCACCAGAACAGCGCCGTTCGTCGAATCGTTGACTGGGTGTTGTTGCAGGGCAACCGCATCGTCATCACCGCCGCGCTCACCCTCGGCGTGTTCGCGCTCCTGGTGGGGCTGCGTAGCCTCGGCCTCGTCGCGTTCGTCAACAGTAACTCGCTCACGCGGATGGTCGGCGGCATGATCGCGGGAACGTTCTCGCTGATCACCCTCGTCGTCTCCGTCAACCAGATGATCCTCTCGCGGGAGTTTCGCTCGGCCGACGAGTTCCGGAACCGGCTGGAGGGAGTCATGGAGTTCCGACGGGATATCGAGGACGCGACGGGCGTTCCCGCCACCCCGGCGGCGCCGGCGGGACAGCTCGAGCTCCTCGTCGAGGAGATCGACTACCGGGCGGACCGAATCCGGGCGGCGGTCGCGGACGATCCCGACGGAACGGCCCGGAGACGGGTCGAGCGGTTCGTCTCGAGCGTGCAGGAGAGTACCGACCGAGCCGAGGCGACGCTCGATCGGGCGCGGTTCGGCTCGTTCAACGCCCTCTCGTCGGCGATGGGGTACGACGACGCCTGGCAGATCTACGCCGCGAGACACCTGCGCAACGACCACGGGGACGAGCTGTCGGACGCCACCCGCGAGGCGCTCGAGGAGCTGATCGAGTCGCTGAAGCTGTTCAACACCGGGCGAGAGCACTTCAAGACGACGTACCTGCAGCGGGAGCTGACCCGCCTCTCCCAGCTGACGATCCTGTTGGGGATCCCGGCGGTGCTGGCGGCGTTTCTCCTGGGACTGCTGTACGGCGGCCTCGGCGGGCCGACGGTCGGTCACTCCGCCGCGCCGATCGTCGTCAGCGGCCTGATCGCGGTCGTCTTCTCGCCGCTCGCGTTGCTGTCGGCGTACATCCTCCGGACGGCCACCGTCGCGCGCCGGACCGCCTCGATCGGCCCGATGCTCCCCCAGAAGAATCCCGACGAGGGACCGTTCGAGGTCGACAACGATCGGGACGCGCAAGTCGAAACCGATGCCGACTGAGACGGGTTACTGGAGGTCAGTTCCGGCGGGAACCCGACGCTGCTCGCCGCCGGCCGTACGTATTTCCCGGCCGTCGCCGTACCGCGGCACGAACCGATGAGCGACAGCGGTACCCAGCCCGCCGACACGGTGGTCGAACGGAGCTCGAACTCGAGATGGACGCTGTGGCTACTGCTGAACGGAAACCGGTGGTTCGTCACGATCCTGCTCGCCGCGTTCGCGTTCGTCGGACTGCTCGCGATCAGCCAGGTGAGCCCGGTCTCCCTACGGGGGCTGATGGGAACAAAGGAGCCGGTGCACTTCCTCTTCCAGGCGCTCGTCACCTCGCTGATCACCGGCGTCACGCTCGTCCTGACGATCAACCAGCTCGTCCTCTCCCAGGAGCTGGGCGCCGTCGACGACCAGCGCGAACGCCTCGAGGGCTCGCTCGAGTTCCACGAGGACGTCGAGGACGTGATCGACGCCCCGATCAGCCCGCCCGACCCGGCGTCGTTCCTGCAGGCGATCATCGACGCCTCGCAGGATCGGGCGCTCGAGTTCCGCGAGGCCGTCGCCGACGGTCACGACGAGGAGCTCGAGGAGCGCGTCGACGAGTTCGTCGACAACGTCGCGGGTCACGCCGACGCCGTCCACGAGCGGTTAGACGGCGCACAGTTCGGCACCTACGACGTCGTCAGGTTCGCGCTCGACTACAACTACTCCTGGAAGATCTTCCGCGCACGGCGGCTTCGGAACGCCTACGCCGATTCGTTTACCGACGAAGCCCGCGAGGCTCACGACCAGTTGCTCGAGTCGCTGAAGCTGTTCGGCCTCGCCCGCGAGCACTTCAAGACGCTGTACTTCCAGTGGGAACTGATCAACCTCTCGCGGGCGATCATGTACGTCTCGGTACCCGCGCTGGTCGTGGCGATATCGATGATCGCCTTCTTCGACGCCGGCGCGGTGATGGGCGCCGTCCTCGGGGTCGACGCCCTCGTCTGGGTCGTCGTCACGGCCGCGACGATCTCGCTTGTCCCCTTCCTCCTGCTGGTGGCGTTCGTCCTGCGGCTGGGGACGATGGCCAAGCGGACGCTGGCGATCGGCCCGTTCATCCTCCGAGAGTCGAACCGCGACGAGGAGATCGAGTGGGACTAATCGGCTCGAATCCGAGCACGTTACGTCGGCGAACCCGTACTCGCGGCCGTGATCGTCGTCATCTGCGGTCCGCCGGGGGCGGGTAAGACGACCGTCGCGACCCGCGTCGCCGACCACCTCGAGGCCCGCGGCGAGTCGGTCCGGCTGGTACACTCCGACGAGTTCTCGAGGCGTACCTACGAGCGCCTGTACGCGCGGGTCGCAGGGGGCCCGACCGACGCGATCCGCCTCGTCGACGGCACCTTCTACCGCCGCGAGTGGCAAGCGCGGTTCCGATCCCTCGGCGACGTTCGGTTCGTCCTCGTGACCGCGAGCCTCGAGACCTGCCTCGAGCGCAACCGCCGCCGCGAGGACGCGATCGACGAGCAGGGGGTCCACGTCGTCTACCGGGAGTTCGAGGCGCCCGAGGCGGATCTCGAGCTCGACACCGACGAGCTGTCGGCCACGGAGGCGAGCGAGCAGCTCCTCGAGGCGCTCGAGCGGTGGCGCTCGGCGTAGCGGGCTGGACGGTTACAGTCCGAGCCCGTCGGCCAGCGAGAACGACTCGGGGAGTCGATCCGGAACCGCCTCGTCGGGGAGCGCGTCCCAGCCGAGTTCGTCCTCGCCCGGCTGCGAGTTGGTCTCGAATCCCGGGTCGTCGGACGGTTCGCGCTCGCGGTACTCGGGCGGCGGTCCGTCGTGGGCGTAGACCCCCTCGGGGTGGTCGACCGTCCAGACGTGCAGCATGCAGGGCGTCCGGCAGGGGGGCGCCAGCTCGCCATCGCGGTAGGCGTCCTCGTAGACCGTCCGGTAGTACCACCAGGCGAGCCTGCCCGGCGTGCCGGCGTGGTAGTGCCACGGCGAGCAGCGGTCCGAATCGCCGTCGGGGTGATGGTCGTGGTCGTCGGGTCGATGACCGTCGTCGTCTTCGGGCGGCCCGTTCCAGCCGTCGTCGCCGGCCTCGTACACCGCCGGCGGGGAGATCGGCTCGTCGCCGCGGGTCGCGACGAACATCACGCCGATCGAGCGCCAGGAGTCGTCGTCGACCAGCACGGACTCCGGACGTTCCGGATCGAGGACGGCGTCGTCGCCGACGTACTCCGGATGCAGCCAGTGGGAGTAGCCGCCGTCGTCGCCGTCGAGGGTGTCGAAGTACGGCTTGAAACCGGCCTCGAGCAGGGCGCCCGCGTCGGGGTATCGGTCCTCGAGGGTGTCCGCGACGGCTTCCCGGAGCTCGATCGTGGCCGGGTGGTCGTCCGCACACCCCTCCATGCTCGAGCCTGCGCAGTGGCCCATGCTCGGTCGGAGCGTCGCGTCGGGACACCGCCCCGAGAGCATCCCTCGAGTGCCCTCGCCGGCGGCTTCCGCGGTACCGACGGTCGAGAGCGCGACGGTGCCCGCGCTGGTACGTAGCAGCCCTCGTCGCGAGACTCTCGGATCGCCATCGCTGTCTTCCATGGCAGAATTTCGCACGGGATGTGCCCTGTTAAACGATGTTGGCTGTCGCGGCGACTGTCGCCGATCCGAACTTGCGCGTTCCGAGGCGGTCGCGGCGGGACTCGATCCGGAGACGTTTCAGACGAGGCGATCGTACCCGACGAACCGAGATGATCCCCGTCCCGCTCGAGATCCTTCTCGCGTTGCTGCTCGTCGCCCTGCTGTCGGGCGTGGGCTGTACGACCGTCGGCGCGGGCGGGATCTTCGTGACGATCGCGCTCTACCTGCTGACGCCGCTGTCCTCGGCCGAGGTCGCGGGAACCGCCCACGTCCTGTTCGTCCTCGTCGGGGTGATCGGCGTCGTCGGCTACGCGCGTTCGGGCGAGCTGGTCGGCTCGGAGGGGCGGGCGCTGGCGACGGTGCTTGCCACCTCGGGTGTGCTCGGCGCGCTGGCCGGCACCGTCCTGAACGCGTTCGTCTCGCGGCGACTGTTCGGCGTCCTCCTGGGAGTTCTCCTCGTCTGTACCGGCGCCCTGCTTGCGTACCGGCGACTCCGGGGGCTGCCCTCGCTGGCGGCCGTCGACGCGAAGACGGGACGAGGACGGCTCGTCTTCGCGGGGGTCGGCCTCGCGCTGGGTACCGTCGCCGGCCTGGTCGGCGTCGGCGGCCCCGTCCTCGCGGTGCCGGCCCTCGTGTTGCTGGGCGTGCCGATGCTGGTGGCGCTAGGGATCGCGCAGCTCCAGGCGATCTTCATCTCGGGATTCGCCGTCGGCGGCTACTACCTGCAGGATTCCGTCTCGGTCGCGCTCGCGGGGCTGCTCGCGCTCCCGATCGTCGTCGGCGCCGTCGCGGGCTGGCTGGTCGCCCACCGGGTCGATCCCGCCCGGCTCGAGCTGGCCCTGGGGATCGTCCTCGTTCCGACCGGAATCTACCTGATGCTCTGAGCGCTACTCGAGGACGGCGCCCGTTCCGGCCCGCTCGAGTCCGGCGAGGTCGATCTCGCCGCCGGGCATCGCCACTCCCGAGTACGGGTCCTCGTCGAGCAGCAGCGAGCCGTCCAGGTCGGCGTAATCGAGCAGCGGCGCGAGGTGGCAGGCCGCGGCGATCGAGGCGTTGGACTCGGTCATGCAGCCACACATCACCTCGAGACCGTGGGCGCGAGCCGCGTGGATCATCCGTTTGGCCTCTCGCAGGCCGCCACACTTCATCAGCTTCAGGTTCGCGATGTCACAGCGGTCGGCGATCCGCGGGACGTCCTCGAGGGTGATACAGGACTCGTCGGCCGCGATCGGGAGCGCGGATCGCTCGTAGACGAACCGCAACCCCTCCGGATCCTCGGCGGCGACGGGCTGTTCGACGAACTCGAGGTCGAACTCGGCGAGGCGGTCGATCTTCGACACCGCCTCGCGGGGCGTCCAGGCCTCGTTGGCGTCGACGAACAGGTCGACGTCGGGCGCGACCGATCTGATCGTCCGGACGATCTCGACGTCGCGGTCGGTGCCGAGCTTGACCTTCAGGCGAGAGTGGCCCCGCTCGAGCGCGGTTTCGGTCTTCTCGCGCATCGTCTCGGGGTCGTCGAGCCCGATCGTGTAGGAGGTCTCGAGCGCCTCGTCGGGATCGAGTCCCCAATAGCGATACAGCGGCACGTCGAGGCGCTTGGCGACGAGATCGTGGACGGCGACGCTGACCGCACAGCGGGCCGCGGGATTTCGGTTGACCGTCTCGCGCATGCGGCGCTCGATCCGCGAGAGCTGGTGGGGGTCGCCGACGTCCTCGACGACCGCGAGCAGTTCCGGCAGCACCGCGGCGACGGTCTCGGGCGTCTCCCCGTAGTGGGGCGACGGTCCCGCACCGCCGACGCCGACGGTGCCCTCGTCGTCCTCGATTCGGACGGTGACGACCTCGGCTTCCGTCGCCGTTCCCCGCGAGATCCCGAAGGGGAACTCCAGCGGGAGGGTGTGGCGTTCGAACGCGGTCTCGAGGCTCATTCGAGCAGCGCCTCCAGCAGATCGTCGGTGCCGAAGCGGATCGGGTCGGCAGCGGGGGCGTCGATCGCGTCGGCGTACTCTCCGACCGCGTCCCGGGCCGCGTCGCCGTCCTCGAGACCCGAGGTATTGAGCGCGCCCGCGGTGACGGTCGCGTCCGAGACGGGGTCGGCGAGGTCCTCGTAGAGGTCGACGTAGCTCGGGATCGAGGGCAGGGAGAAGGACTCGTAGCCGTGGATCGCCTCCTTGCCCGCCTCGTGACAGAGCACGAGCTGGTCGGCCATCGAGCCGTGGAGGATGCCGCATGTGACCGCCGAGTAGGCGGGGTGGACGATGCTGCCCTGGCCCTCGACGAAGAGGTAGTCGTGCTCGTCGCCCTTCTCGAGGATCATCTCCTCGACCGCGCCCGCGGTGAAATCGGAGACGACGCGGTCGATCGGGTTGCCCCAGCCCTCGATCATGATCCCGGTCTGGCCCGTCGGGATCACGGCGGCGTCGTAGCCCGCGTCGCGGGCGTCCCGGGCCAGCTCCATCGAGACGGTCATCTTGCCGACCGAGCAGTCGGTGCCGACGGTGAGGACGACCTCGGCGTCGACGTCGCCGGCAGCGCCCTGGCTGACCGTCAGGTCCTCGTCGGGTTTGCGGACGTCCCACAGCTCGCAGTCGTTCTCCGCGGCGAGCGCCGCGAACTCCTCGTCCTCCTCGAGGAAGTAGTGCAGCCCCGAGATAACGTCACAGCCGCGCTCGAGGGCGGTGCGGACGTCGTCGCGCCAGCTCTCGTCGAAGCCGCCCCCGATGGGGGCGATCCCGATCAGCAGGGCGTCGACGTCCCCGACCTCGTCCATCCCCGCGACGATCGGGGCGTCCTGCACGTCGGGGACGTGATCGGCGACGCGGTCGCCGGCGCTGTCGCGGTCGAGGACGGCTTCGACGTCGTAGTCGGCGTATCGGAGCACTCCCAGTGCGGTCTTGGCACGACCAGGGAACTTCTCGTGGGCGAGGATCGCGATCTGCATACGGAGCCATCTGACGAGCGATCACTTAACCATAGAGATCTCGGCGGAGTAACTGGGGACTGACGACACCCCGTCGGGAACGCGGACGGTCGGCGTCTCAGTCGTCGGGACGGCTCGAGGACTCGACGTCGACCCGCGTCGGGCGGTCCTCGCCGACCTCGAGGGGGAACGCGCGGTCGTCGGCGTCGGGGTCGCCGGGGGAGAGTTCGGCTTCGACTTTCTCGACCAGCAGGTCGACGGCCATCCGGTTGGCTCCCTCGGGGATGATGATGTCGGCGTTTTTCTTCGTCGGGGCGACGAACTGCTCGTGCATCGGCTTGACCGTCTCGAGGTACTGGTCGATGACGCCCTCGAGGTCCCGACCGCGGTCGATGACGTCGCGTTCGATCCGCCGGAGGATGCGGACGTCGGCGTCGGTCATCACGTACACCTTCAGGTCGAGCATCTCGAGGACCTGCTCGTCGAACAGCGAGAGAATGCCCTCGAGGACGATCACGTCGGAGGGCTCGACCCGCACGTGCTCGTCCCTGCGGTTGTGGATCTCGAAGTCGTACTGGGGCATCTCGACGGGCTGGCCCATCAACAGACTGTCGAGTTGCTCGCGAAGCAGCTCCCACTCGAAGGCGTCGGGGTGGTCGTAGTTGACCTCGGCGCGCTCCTCGTACTCGAGGTGGGAGAGGTCCTCGTAGTAGTTGTCGAGCGGGATCCGCGTGACGGCCTCGCCGACCGTCTCGGCGACGGTTCTCGACACCGTCGTCTTTCCGGCGCCCGTGCCGCCGGCGATGCCGATGACGAACGACGGGATACTCATCACTCGAGTGTCGAACGGCGCAGTAATGAATGCCCTGATGTTCGCCCGGCTCGGCGGTCAGGACCGCCACGCACGCGGCGTTCAGACGACCGTCAGCGTCGTCGTCCAGAACGACCGACGGGCGTCCTCGAGGGCCGCCTTCGGATCGCCCGTAGCGTCGACGGCGGCGGTCGCCGCAGGCTCGAGGTCGGCCTCCTCGACGAGCGCGTCGACGACGCCCCGCTGGCCCACGACGTAGAGCCGTTCGACGTCCCGATCGGCGAGGGCGTCCCGGCAGCGCTCGAGGTGGTCGTCGATCTGGTCGTCGCGGATCCGTTCGAAGCGGGCTTGGGAGAACCCGCCCTTCGAGTGGTTGCCCTTGACGTCGCTGTCGAAGCCGCGGTAGTCGACGCGCTCGTCGCCCTCGTAGACGCCGAGCGCGAACAGGTCCGCCCGCACGAGCGCGAGGGCGTGGCGCCCCGTCGGCAGGAACCACTCCCGCTCGAGGTCGAACCGGTCGTCCCAGGTCGGTTCGAGGGCCGGGTCGACGGGCGACTCGAGCGCGACCGAGACGAGGCCGGCGTCGTCGATACAACACAGGCAGGGGGCGGCGTCCTCGAGCAGGGCGATCCGGTCGTCGAGTACGTCCGCGAGGACCTCGCGGACGGTGCCGGGGACCTCGTCGTCGACGCTCGCGGTGAGCGCCCCTTCCGAAGCCGTTCGGATCGACCGCAGCCGTTCGAGTGCCTCCTCGAGGCGGGCCCCGCGCAGGTCGACACGCCGGCGAACGGTCAGGCCGCCGTCGTCGGCCTCGACCCGTTCGAGCTCGCCCTCGAGCTGGGCGATGCGGTCCTCGAGGCGGTTCCGTTTCTCCTCGGCGTCCTGTCGGGCCGTCACCGCCGCCGATCGGCGCTCAGATTCGGCCTCGTAGCGCTCCCGCAACCGTTCGTTTGCCGCCTCGAGCTCGTCGATGCGCGCCTTCAGGGAGGCGCGGCCGAGCAACTCGTCAAGCATCCGACCGAACACGGGGAGCGGGAGTACTTCTAGGTTCCGGCGCCGGGATACTCACCGGGGTCGAAGTCGGTCGGATCCCAGCCGGCGAAGCTGAGCAACCGCTCGGCCTGTTCGCGGCGCGCGAGCAACACCTCCCGGAGCGACGGGGGGCTCCGAACGTCCGTGTTCTCGAGTACCGACTCGGGGAGGGCGAGCGTGTTCGCCGGCACCGACGAGTCGCCGTGCACCGGGAAGTGCTGGGACTCGAGTTTCATCACCAGCGGGGCGTCGAGCCGTTCGACGCCCTCGCCGGACGTGTACACCTCCTCGTTGAGTCGCTCGTGCTGTTCGTCGTGGATGAGGGCGCGGGGGTGGTCGGTCGGGGTGACGTAGAGGCGACCGAGGTAGTAGCTCCGGGAGAACACCTCGAACATGTCACTAGGTACCAGGGAACGAGGACGTATAACCTTTCGGCCGACGACGCCCATCGTGTCGGCAGCGCAATCGACAATCGGTCGTTTCCGACGGTCGGACGACCGGTCGCTCAGCCACAACAGTTCATAACGCCGACGATAAGCGCCGCGAAAACGGCCCCGATCGCGGGTAAGACTCGGGTTTTCGACGATGAACGGTTTGAACGATCGGGCAGGGAGGGGCTCGGGACGCGCCGTCGCCGACCACTCGTCGGACGCCTCCGGGCGCTGCAACGCCCCGGCTAAACTCGGCGTAAACCCCCGGCCAGTTTCGAACGGCGCGATCGGGGGCGTAAACGATCCGAACGAAGGTCCGATTTTTTAGGCCGATCGACGGTCGGGTACGGTGATGAACTCCGCACGGTCGGTTCCCCTCCTCGTTGCGATCCTCCTCGTCGGGCTGGCGGTCTCCCCGGTCGCCAGTGGGACGTTCGCCAGCGCCGGGGTCGACGACGCATCGAACGAACAGCGCGAGGCCGACGTCGAACGGGGTGTCACCGCCTTCATGCAGTCGAGCGCGGCGGACACCGCGACGACCGTCGAATCCGAGATGTTCGAAGCGAGGTACGAGGCCGCTGACGACGAAACCCGGGAGCGACTCGTCGACGAGCGGGTGGACGAGCTGGCGGCCCGGTACGAGACCCTCGAGCGCGAGCGCGAGCTACTCCGGGACCGGGGCGACGAGCTCTCGACCCCGCAGTACCAGGCCCGAATGACCCGGTTGACCGTCGAGATCGCGGCCCTGGAGCGCTCGATCGCACAGACGAAACCCGTCGCCGCCGACAACGAGGTCGGGGTCGATCGCCTCGAGTCCCTCGAGTCGGACGTTGCCGCCCTCGGCAGCGAACAGATCGCGGCCGTCGCGACCGAGGTCGTCGGCTTCGAGCGGTTCCTCGAGGCGGGCGATGAGAACGGGACCGCTGACTGGAACGAGAGCGGAACCGAAACGCCCCCGGTCGGTGAGGCAGACGCCGAGTAGCCGCGTTCCCGGAACGAGGGGGGAGAGGACACGCTTTTCAGCGACGGCGCACAACCTCTCGTACGAATGGACTCCGCCGCCCTGTTGGACCTTCTCGGAAACGAAAACCGGAGACGCATCCTCCGACTGCTCGCGAGAAAACCGTGCTACGTGACCGAGATCTCCGAGTACCTCGGCGTGAGTCCCAAGGCGGTGATCGAACACCTGCGCAAGCTCGAGGAGGCGGGGCTGATCGAGAGCCGCGTCGACGAGCAGCGCCGGAAGTACTTCCACATCGCGCGCAACCTCCGGCTGGAGGTGAGCCTCTCGCCGTACGGCTACGTCAGCAAGAGCGCCTACCCCGCCAACAGCAGCCTCGACATCGCGACCTGCCGCCACCTCGAGATCGACGTCTCCTGGAACGAAACCGACGACGTAGCGGAGCTGCTGGCGACCTTAGAGCAGCTCGAACAGCTCGAAAACGAGCTGTCGCTGGCCCAGCGGTGGGTCCAGCGCCAGGTCTGCGACGTGCTCGACCACATCTCCGAGTCGGTCGGCTCCGGCCCCGAGAGCCGGATCTACGCCGACGTCCTCTCGAGCGTCCGCTCCGAGCCCAAATCCGTCACCGAACTCGGCGAGGACGTCGACGCCCCCCGGGAGGTCGTCGCCGAGATCCTCGAGTTGCTGGCCGACGAGGGGATGGTCCGGCGGACGAGACGCGGCTGGGAACTGGTCTCCGAGTCCGAGGAGTCGTAGCGGATCGCCGAACGGTAGCGCGCTTTGTTCTCGAGAAACCCCGTGGAACACCCGCTTGATGTAGGTGGATGGGGTAACGCTGGAGAACGTAACCTATCCAGCTTCTGTCAGCAAGAACGTGCTGGACAGAGGATACGTTCGGTACACACGTGAGCTTCTCTCGTTACGAGTTAGGGACGGTTTTGTTGAACGGTCTGGCCTCTGCACTACTATGTCCGTTCACCACGAAGAAGACTTCCTGATGGGGAATCAAAAGACCATTTCGCGTTACCAGCAAAATCGTCAGGACGAGGTCGATAGCGCGGCAGTCTACCAGGCGATGGCCGAAGCAGAATCACATCCTCAGCTCACAGAGGTCTATCGGCGGTTAGCCGAGACAGAATCACAGCACGCTGATTTTTGGGCTGAGAAGCTTCGCGAAGAGGGAGTAGAGACATCCGATATCCAACCAATGGTCCGAGCCAGAACCCTTGCCTGGTTAGCTCGACGATTCGGTCCCGCTTTCATTCTGTCGACGATGCGAACCGGGGAATTAATCGGTGGGCAAGGCTATGCGTCGCAACCAGAGGCAAGGAGGAGCGGGCTCCATGTAGATGAGCGATCACACGATCGGCTGTTAGCAACTATAGAGGAGGTACCAGGGCGGGGAGCCGAAGGCAACGTTTTAGTCCGATTAGAGGGGCGACACCGTGCAACGAGTGGAAACGCTCTCCGAGCAGCGGTACTTGGTGCGAACGATGGACTCGTCTCCAACCTCAGTCTTGTAATGGGTGTCGCGGGTGCAGCGCTGCAATCAACGACGATTCTCATTACAGGGCTCGCGGGACTGATCGCCGGCGCAGGGTCGATGGCAATGGGCGAATGGCTCTCCGTACAGAGTTCCCGAGAGCTGTACCAACATCAGATCGAGGTCGAAGCCGAAGAACTCGCCGAAATCCCTGCCGAAGAGAAACAGGAGCTCGCACTCATCTATGAGGCCAAAGGAGTACCAAAAGAGCAGGCCGAGGTGTTGGCTGCACAATTGATTGCCGACGAAGAAACTGCACTCAACACGCTCGCTCGCGAAGAACTCGGAATCGATCCAGAGGAACTTGGCGGATCGGCGTGGGAAGCCGCTGGTGCGTCGTTCATTCTCTTCGCTCTCGGTGCGATCGTGCCTGTTCTTCCGTTTTTCTTCGTGACCGGGAGAGTGGCAGTTGGCGCAAGCCTGGCATTAAGTGCATTCGCTCTCTTTGTGATCGGTGCGGGAATCACGCTGCTGACCGGGCGAAATGTTTTGTATTCTGGGCTTAGGCAGGCCGGCATTGGACTCGGTGCAGCGATCCTGACATACGGGGTTGGCGGTCTTATTGGAGTGACAATTGCCGGGTGAGAGAGCAGCGCCTTCTGATACGGTCCTTGCAGTGTCTATCTTCCACGCCAACTCCAGAGAGCAAGCGCGATAAGCGCGATCGCAAGGACGGTAATAAGGAACCATTCTCCAATCTCCCAATAGTTAAACTCACGCGTAGTGACCCATTCTGTCTGTTCAATTAAAAACAATATAAGTAACAGAAGACCAAATAACGATGCAATTGCTACACCAATCCCTTCCCGGATTGCCCATTTGAACTCCTCAATATCTGCCTGGGTCGCCTCAGACGGAGATGGAGAAGCGTCAGATGTATCAGTCGATGGGGTAGCAGTACTGGTCCACGGCGTTCCAAGATACCCAACTACGTATGAGAGGACGACCGCAGCAACCATTACGATAGCAAACGTGAGAACTCCGGAAACCATGGTTGATGGTGCGAGCAGGACCGTAATAACAGCGGCACCAACAGTTGCTCCACTAAGCATCACCAGGAACCGTCTAAGTGGTGTATTCATAAGGATGCTGTAGTCCACACAACGCTATAATTCTATCATCAGAAGAACCAACTATTAGCATGAATAATATCCGTTTGTTCAATAATAACCCCACAGACTTTTTCAATTGCGTTGTATGACATATGAAAAGCCGACACCACTCACGTTCTATTAACTATGGCCAAGAAGAGAGACTGCTGGTGTATTTATATCAGGGAATAGTGTCGATATTTTGGCAGGGATCTCAGTAGTACGTTCGCACTCTCCGCGTAACGGTTCGAACGACTCGAGTGCGGATCGAACGACGCGTCCGTCCGACCGGTTTCGCTCGCTCGAGTTCTCCGAGCCCGCTCACTCGAGCTCTCGGAACAGTCCGTTCCGGAGGTCCCGGCCGAAGTAGTAGCCGACGAGACAGGCGACCAGTCCGGCGGCGACGCCGACGGCCAGCACCGCCCGTCCCGAGCCGGCGACCGCCAGCACCGCGTTGCTCGCCACCGCGGCGATCCCGCCGACGACGGCCCCGGCCGCGCCCACCTCGAGGTAGCGCCGCTTCGAGGTGGCGAGCCCGACCGCGAACGCGACGGCGAAGGTTCCGACGAGTTCGCCGGCGATCGGGACCGCCAGCCCGCCCGCGACGAGCCCGACGCCGAGCGCGGCCACGAGCGCGAGAAACCCCTTCGGCGAGAACCGCGCACCGAGCGAGGGGCGGGGAAGCGACGGCAGCCGCGACCGCGACGAGGCGTCCTCGGCCGTCCCCGCGTCCGTCGACGTCGCGGCGGACGCGTCCGCGCTCGAGTCGACCTCCGCGTTCGGCTCGGAGAGCAGCCGCTCCGTCTCCTCGAGGAGGTCGTCGGTCGACCGCTCCCCGCGATCGGTCGCCTCGGCGAACTCGTCCGAGCGATCGCTCATACGCGAGTGCAAGCTCCCCGACACCATGGCCTTTTCCCACGCGACGCTCCCGCCCCCGTTCACGCGTCGGATCGACGGCTCCGACGGGCGTTCTTTTTACTCTCGCCGACGTAGCGGGTGTCAGTGACTACCGAGCTGATCGTCTTCGGAATGCTCTCGATCGCTCTCGGGGGCGGACTGTTGTACGTCGGTCGCCACCTCTACCCGCGGCTCGATCTCTCCCGCGACGACCTGCGCACCGTTCGACTGCTGACGGCGATCATCGCCGGCGTGCTCGTGTTGATGGGGGTCGGGCTCGTCGCGGTCGGCCTGGCGACGTAGCCGTCCCGTTTCGGCGCCGCCGTCGCCCTGACGGCGAAAGCGTGCCTTCAAGTCCAGCGCCGCGCAACGAGGGCACATGAACCCAGGCGACCGCGTTCGCGTCGATCGCGCGGACCGCAGCTACGAGGGCGTCCTGTTGCCCTCCAGCACCGACGAACAGTTCGTGGTGAAACTCGAGGGCGGGTACAACGTCGGGGTCGACCGCGAGGCCGCCGCGGTCGAGGTCCTCGAGGAGGACGTCTACGAGATCGACGGCTCGGCCGAGGAGGGCGAGGACGGCTCGACCGTCGAGTTCGACGAGGAGCTGCCGACGATCGCGCTGATCTCTACGGGAGGGACGATCGCCTCGACGGTCGACTACCGCACCGGGGCGGTGACGGCGCAGTTCGACGCCGAGGACGTCCTCCGCGCCGTGCCCGACCTGGCGGGCCGGGCGAACTACCGCGGACGGGTCGTCGCTAACATCCTCTCGGAGAACATGGAGCCCCCGATCTGGCAGGACCTCGCCGAGGCCGTCCGCAAGGAGATCGAGGCGGGCGCCGACGGCGTCGTCGTCATGCACGGCACCGACACGATGCAGTACTCCGCCTCCGCGCTCGCGTTCATGCTCGAGACGCCGGTCCCGATCGTCTTCACGGGCAGCCAGCGCTCGGCGGATCGGCCGTCCTCCGATAACGTGATGAACGCCGTCTGCGCCGTCGAGGCCGCCAAGAGCGACTGCGCCGAGGTCCTGGTCTGCATGCACGCCACCGAGAGCGACGACGTCTGCGCGCTCCACCGGGGGACTCGAGTGCGGAAGAACCACACCTCCCGGCGGGACGCCTTCGAGACGGTCGGCGCCGAGCCGCTCGGCAAGGTCGACTACGAGACGGAGGAGGTCACCTTCGGACGCGAGCATCAGGAACGCGGGGGGGTGGACCTCGCGCTCGAGTCCTCCCTCGAGGACGACGTCGAACTGCTGAAGTTCACGCCCGGGATGGATCCCGCCTTCCTCGACGTCGCCGCGGGCAGCGAGGGACTGGTCCTCGAAGGGACCGGACTGGGCCACGTTCACACCGATCTGATCCCCCGCATCGAGGAGCTGATCGAAGACGGGACGACCGTCGTCATGACCAGCCAGTGTCTGGAGGGGCGGGTCTGCGACCGCGTCTACGACACGGGTCGGGACCTGCTCGAGGCGGGCGTGATCGAGGCCGGCGACACCCTGCCTGGCACCGCGAAGGTCAAGCTGATGTGGGCGCTCGAGAACGCCGACTCGGTTCCGGAGGCGATGGAGACGTCGCTGGCTGGCGAACTGCAGGCGCGGTCGACTCCCTGGAACTGAGATGGCGCTCGGGATCGAGATCCGACGGGCGACCCACGACGATTACGAGGGCGTCAGATCCTTCACCGAGGACCTCTGGGCGGATCGGGGCGGCGACTACATCCCCGAGATCTACCACGAGTGGCTCGAGGACGACGACGAGCCGAAGAAGACGTTCCTCGCGGACGCCGGCGACGAGGTCGCGGGGATCGTCCAGGCGGCGATGGTCTCGCCCGACGAGGCCTGGTTCCAGGGAATGCGGATCAACCCCGACTACCGGCGCCGAGGGCTGAGCGGTCGGCTCAACGAGGCCTGCTTCGAGTGGGCCCGCGAGCGGGGGGCGACCGTCGGCCGGGTCATGATCTTCTCGTGGAACGCCGCCTCGCTGGGCGCCGCCCGAACGAGCGGGATGGAGCCGATAACGGAGTTTCGCTTCGCCCACCCCGAGCCCGATCCGGACCGTCGGCGTCCGGACCCGGTCTCGAGCGATCCGGCGGCAGCCTGGCGCTACTGGACCCACAGCGACGCCCGCGATCACCTCCGGGGGCTCGGCCTCGCCCCCGAGGAGACGTGGGCGGTGCGCGAACTCGACCGCGAGGACTTCGAGCGCTTCGCCGACGAGACGGCCGTCTTCGCCGTCGCTCGCGAATCGGGGACGGCGGGCGCCTCCGTCCGGATTCGAAGCACCGACCGCGAGACCGACGACGGCGGGACCGAGACGTGGGCCGAGTACGGCGTCGCCGCCTGGGACGACGTCGACGCGGCGCGGTCGCTGTTCGGCGCGATCGCCCGGGACGCCGCCGAGATCGGCGCGGATCGGACCCGCGTGCTGCTCCCCGAAACCGCCGAGTACGTCAGCGATGCCTCCTACGCGGGGGCGCCGATCGCCGAGGAGCCCGACTTCGTCCTCGGGATCGACCTCGCGTCGGGAGGCGGCGAGAGCGGGGAGTAACGGTCGCGACTCGGGGACG
This sequence comes from Natronococcus sp. JC468, assembly GCF_012163165.1. Classification (NCBI taxonomy): domain Archaea; kingdom Methanobacteriati; phylum Methanobacteriota; class Halobacteria; order Halobacteriales; family Natrialbaceae; genus Natronococcus; species Natronococcus sp. JC468. The sequence goes on along the minus strand of NZ_JAAVUO010000001.1, from coordinate 97,285 downwards.
GCTCGAGCGCGGCGCGGTCACGCGTCCTCGACTGCGACCGCCATCCGACGGCGGACCGTCTCGAAGCCGCGCTTCTCGTAGAAGGCGATCGCGCGCTCGTTGTCGACGTCGACCTCGAGCGCGAGCTCCCCGCAGCCGACCGCTCGCGCCCGTTCGGCGGCGCGCTCGAGCAGGTCGTCGGCCAGCCCCGTTCCCCGGTACGGCTCGCGAACGTAGATATCGCCGACGACCAGCCGATCGGGGCGGTCGAAGACGGACGGACACTCGTCGACGTCGGTCGCGACGAACCCCGCGAGGACGTCGTTTTCCGCCCCGTCCGTTTCGGGGCCGTCGGCTCCCGGGTCGTCGACGGCGAGCCACGTCCGGTGGCCGTCGGTCGCGAGGCGCTCGCGGCGAAACGGGACCTCCTCGGCGACGAGGTCGTCCTCCGCGAGCGCGTGATCGTCGACGATCGCCTCGAGGTCGCGGTGGTAGGGCAGCCACAGTTGCCTGACGAAGCGGCGAACGGCGTCGTCGGCGCCGAGACGGCGAAGCTCCATCAGCCGCCGCTGACGGGGGGAAACAGCGCCAGCTCGTCGTCCGCCTCGAGGTCGGTCTCGAGGCCCCGTTCCTCGACGAGGACGTTCGTTCCGTTGCGCAACACGTTGATCTGGGAGCGCAACTCGCCGTCCTCGAGCACGCGGTCCTCGAGTTCGGGTCGATCCTCGAGGAGCTCCTCGAGGGCGTCGCCGACGGTGTCGCCGGCCCCGGCCTCGACCGCGACGCGTTTGTCGCCCGCCCGCTCGGCGAGATCCGCGAACAGCTTCCACTCGGTCATGGGTGGCGCTATCCGCGCCGCGGGCAAGTAGCTACCGCTCCGGGAGCCGGCGCAGGGCGTCCGGACGGCCGAGGACGTGCGCGACGTCGCCGGCCGCGAGACGGTCCCCCTCCCCCGGCAGCGCGAGGACGTCGCCGTCCCGCTCGATCGCGAGCACGAGGGCCGGCAGCGAGCCGACCGCGGCGCCCTCGAGCGCGCCGCCGGCGTCGACGGGGACCGCGGCGACGGTCTCGTCGGCCGCCCGGAGCGCGGAGACGAGCTCCCGCTCGGCGTCGGCCGTTTCCGGCAGCGTGACCAGCCGGTGGTCGGCGTCGCTCCCGAGCGCCCGAGCGTCCTCGCGGTCGAGCGCGACGGTCGCGACGTCGGCCGCCGTCCCCCGCAACTCGCCGTCCGCGACGCGTCGGTAGTCGTCTCCCGCTCGGGCCCAGATCCGGACGGCGTCGCCCGGCGCGGCGTCGGCGGCGGGATCGCCGCGAACCGCGACGGCGACCCTGCCCGGCGCCAGCGTGGGCCCGATCCCCGTCGGGCGGCTCCCCAGCGCGAGGTACTCGACCTCGCCGTCGGCCGCGAGGTCGACGTCGACGTGGCCGACCCCGTAGTCGCGCTCGAGGCGGGTCGCGAGCCGATCGCGGAGCTGATCGACGGTCAACCCCCGCGGAAAGCGGAGGGTCTGCCCGGCGAGGGCGGCCTTCGTCGCCGCGTCGACGGGGTCGTGGCCGTCGGCGTCCTCGATCGACTCGGGAAGCTCCACGGCGATCACGCGGCCGACCGACCGCACGAGCTGTCCCACGTCGTCGATCGTCCCCGGGGCGACGCCCGCGAACGCGCTCCGGGCGAGGCGATCCCCGATGCGACGACCGCCGTCGGCCGCGATCGCGCTGCCGACGAACGCGGCGACGGTGTAGATCGCGGTCTCGGTCTCGAGTAGCGGCGTCGTGCCGAGGATCGCGTCCTGCAGCGCCGTCTTCGTGTTCAGCCAGACCGCGACGGCGGTCACGCCGATCAGGATCCCGATCCCCTCGGCCAGCTCGTCGGCGCTGTACCACCGAAAGAGGGCGGCCGCGGTCCCGGCCGTGCCGAACGCCAGGAGGGCGAACCCGAGGAGCCGAACGAGGGCGTCGAACAGCGCGTCGGCGAGGAGTTCGGTCCGGGCGGCCTGTTCGACGACGGGCTCGATCACGGGCGATCACCGCGACTCGAGTCGTCGGTCTCCGGGTCGGCTCCGCCCGCGGGCGCCCGTTCGGGAGCGACGACAAACGCCTCGTCGCCCGGCTCGAGCGGGCCGTCGAGACCGGGCGCGAACCGCCAGGGCTGGCCGCGCCCGTCCCCGCCGCGCTCGCGGTCGCGAACCGCGAGCACCGCCCCCTCCGACGGGTCGATCGCGTCCGGCGGGCCGAGCGCGTCGGGGGCGACGCGTCGGACCGCGTAGCCGGCCCGCTTGAGCAACGCGAGCGCCTCGAGGTCCCGGTTCGTCCCGCGCGAGCGAACGACCAGCCGAGGCGTCTCCGCCCGGAGCAGCGGTCGCACGCCGCCGTCGTCGACGACGACGGTGACGCGGCCGCTTCCGCCGGCGCTCGCCCTCGCGCCCCCGGTCGCGGCGCCGTCGTCGTCCGCGGGTGCCGCTCCCGGCTCTCCGTCGCCGGACGACGTTTCGGCGACGGCGTCGTCCCCGCCGGGGTCGGTCTCGCGCTCGCCGTCGAGGTCGGTCCCGACGCTCAGCACCGTCCCCGGGACCGACCGCGCGGCGGTTTGAACGGTCACGTCGTCCCCTCGAGCTAGCCCCGTCGGAACCAGCGCTGCGATCGACACGGCGCGTTTCCCGTCGGGCACCCGACGCGAGAGGCCGCCGACGGGCGGCGCCGCGGTGATCGACGCGCGGGCCCGTTCGTCGAGCGAGACGGCGACGTCCGCGAGGTCGTGGTCGGTTCGTAGCCGCTCCTCGAGCCGGCGCTCAAGCTCCGAGAGCGGCAGGTCCGCCGGGAGCCGCCAGGAGCCGTCCTCGAGCGCCGCGCGGACGGACGACGGGAGCGGCGGGTACCCCTCCATATCGCGGATCTCGCCGGTCGGTCGGATCGTGACCCGCCCGGCGGCCCCGACGAACTCGATCACGTCGGCCGAGAGGGTGCGTCGGCGGAGCCGGGAGAGCGAGAGCCGCCGGGGAAGCTCGGCGCCGAGCCTGTCGCCCTGGTTGTGTGCGTACAGCGCGAGCATCAGGACGACCAGCACCGCGACCAGCAGTCGGGGAGACTGGGCGATGGTCGGTTCGACGAGTCCCAGCAGGCCGCCCTGCACGCTGGCGATCGACAGCGCCAGGACGAGAACGCCGAAGCCGGGAAGCGACACGCCCGTGACGTACCGGACGAGAAACCCCAGCCCGCCCGCGACGAACGCGGGGACGATCCCGGTCAGGAGGCCGAGGTAGAGCCCGAGCAGTACTTCGACCGGAAGCGACATTACCGGCCGATCGGCGGGAGCCGTTAAACAGGTACCGGCTCGCCCCGGACCCGGCCGGGACGACGAGCGATCGCCGACGAACGGGTCGGGAGCGGATCCCGTCGACGGGCGCAAACGACGGCGCTTAAGCCGTCCCGCCCCGGACCGACGGTCATGGTCGGCGCGCGCATCGTGGATCGACTGCCCGACAACTGGCGCTGGGTCGTGACGACGCGGGCGTCGGTCGTCCTCGCGTTGCTGATCGCCCTGCTCTCGGTCGCGACCGGAATCGTCAGGATCGATCAGCAGGCCGCCGACTTCGGTCCCCTCGCGCCCCACGTCCCGGTCGCCGTCCAGGACGCCGTCGGTTTCACCGGCGCCCTGACGGGGTTTCTCATGGTCGGCAGCGCGCTCGCGCTGCGGCGACGGCTGCGAGCCGGCTGGTGGGCGACGGTGTTGTTGTTGCCGCTGACGGCGATCCAGGGCCTCCTGCAGGCGAGCCCGTACTCGCTACCGCTGGTCATGCTCTCGGCGTGTGCCCTGCCGACCCTGTTGCTCACCCGGCGACAGTTCGACCGCTCGCTCTCGCTGACGACGACCCAGATCGCGGCGGGGGCAGCGCTGGTCGGCGTCCAGGCCTACGGGACCTTCGGCGCCTACGCCCTGCGCGAGCAGTTCGACGGGATCGACCACCTGCTCGATGCCTTCTACTTTACGCTGATCACCTCGAGCACGGTCGGCTACGGCGACATCGGCCCCGCCACCGAGGTGGCGATCCTCTTTACGATGTCCGTCGTCGTGCTGGGGGTCGCCAGCTTCGGTATCGCCGTCGGGGCGCTGGTCGGGCCCGCGATCCAGGCGCGCATCTCGAAGACCCTCGGCATCATGACAGACTCAGAACTCGACCTGCTGGACGACCACATCCTCGTGCTCGGCTACGGGGACCTGACCGAACCGATCGTCGACGAACTCCACGAGGCGGGCCGACAGTTCCTGGTGGTCACCCGGGACCCCGAGGCCGCGAGCGCGCTCGCCAACCGCGACATCCGCGTGCTGACGGCCAACCCGAGCGACGAGGACCCCCTCCGGCGGGCCCGGATCGAAAGCGCTCGGGCGGTCCTCGTCGCGACAGACGACGACGCCCAGGACGCGCTGGCGGTGCTGACCGCCCGCGAGCTCCGACCCGACGTCCGGATCGTCACCGCTGCCACGGACCGCGAGAACAGCCGCAAGCTCGAGCGCGCCGGCGCGGACGACGTGATCAGCCTCTCGGAGCTGGGCGGCCACCTGCTGGTCCGCTCGGCGCTGGGCGAGGACGAGTCTCCGATCGTCTCGCGGCTGCTCGAGGACGAGCAGCCGTCGGGTGCGAACTGACCCGACGGCGTCCGCATCGATCGGGTCCGACGCCAGCTACCGACGGCGACCGCGGTGGACGATGGCAACGTCGCTCTCGAGGTCCCCGAGTTTGCGAAACGTCGGCGGCGAGACGAACCGCGAGGCGGTCGACCGGTCGGTACTCGAGCCGATGAAGACCACGTCGTACCGGGACGCGACCCGCGAGAGGTAGTCCTCGACCGGTTCCGTGACGACGTGGGTCTCGAAGGGGCCGGAGAAGGCGTCGACGAGGTCCGCGAGCGTGGTCTCGGCACTCCGTCGGTGCGACTCGTGATCGATACAGGTGGAGACGCTGACCGGCCGCCGGGAGTCGGCGATGCGCAACGCGAAGTCGACCATCGCGCGGGCAGTGTCGCCGGCGCCCCGGACCGCGACGAGACTCCGACGCCACCGGCTGCGCCCGTCGCTCGAGCGGAAGGCGATGACGTCGATCTCGCTGTCGAACAGGCCCGTAATGAACGCCGAGAGCCCGCCCCGGTCGCTCTCGGCGTAGGGGGCGACGATGAGATCGCAGTTGTTCTCCCGTGCGGTCCGGAGAACGAGCCCCGACGAGCCGCGGTCGCCGGCCGCGACGACGACCTCGCAGGGGACGTCGTACGCGGCCTCAAGGTCGGCCGCGAGGGATTCGGCGGTTCGCACCGCGTCGTCGGCGCGCTCGAGAGGTGCCGCGTCGGCCTGGCCGGGGTCGCCGCTCTCGACGGGGTCGCCGTCGCGTCGTTCGCTCGCCTCGGAGACGACGTCGAAGAGGACGACCTTCCCGGCCTCGTGGGCGCCGGCGAGCGCGGCGGCGAAGCGTGCGACCGGTTCCGCGTCCGGGCCGCCCACCGGGACGAGCACGTGGTCGTCGCCCTGGGTCGTCTGGTAGAGGTACTGCGCTCGCGCCTCGTAGACGCGGTCGCGCCAGACGACGAACGCGGCCGCGACGAACGAACTCGAGACGGCGATCCCGAGCACGTACGCCAGCTGGGCGTTTCCGGTGACCAGCACGAGCAGCGCGGTCGAGAACGCCGTCGGCTCCTCGAGGTCCAGTGCCCAGGTGGCGGTCCCGGTCAGGAAGACGCCGAGCGCCGCGCCCGTCGCGCTGACCCCGTCGCCCGCGGTCGCGACCGACGCGACGGCGAGCCAGCCACAGAGCGCGCCGACGGTCATCCCGCCGACGAACTTCCCCGGCGTGGAGTACCGACCCTCGGGGTCGGCAAAGAGCGTGTACGTCCCGGACGCCAGGGGCGGAAAGAGGAGAAACGAGACGGCGGCCGTCGCGTTCGAGAGCCACGTCACCGCGGCGATCAGCAGGGGAACGAACACGACCACCGAGAAGTGCAGGAGGCTCCCGGTGCGTTCGATCCACCGCAAGAACGCGTCGAGTTCGCGCCGTTCCAGTCGCCGCAGCCGGTTCGCGAACGCGCGGGCCCGGGCCCGCAGCCTCTCGAGCATGGGATCCGTTCACTGGGGGAAGACGAAAGCCGTTTGGATCGGCACTCCTCTCGAGGATCTCGACGGGGCTACTCCGGCGCCCCCTGGAGGATCGCGACGCCGCTCGAGGCGCCGATGCGCTCGGCGCCGGCCTCGAGCATCGCCATCGCCTCCTCGTAGCTGCCGACGCCGCCGCTTGCCTTGACCGGGAGGTACTCGCTCATCAGTTCGACGTCCGCGACTGTGGCGCCCCCGTCGGCGAAGCCCGTCGAGGTCTTGACCATCGCCGCGTCGGCCTCGAGGGCGGCCTCGCAGGCGCTGCGTTTCTGCTCGTCGGTCAGCAGCGCCGTCTCGACGATCACCTTCACCGGGATCGGGACGGCGGCGACGAGTTCGGCGAGCTCGTCCGCGACGGCCTCGCGCTGGCCCGCCTCGAGACGGCCGACGTTGATGACGACGTCGAGCTCGTCGGCGCCGGCCTTCCAGGCGAGGACCCCCTCCCGGCGTTTCACGTCGGGGTCGTTCTGGCCGTGGGGGAACCCGATCACGGTCGCGAGGGTGACCTCGGGCGCGTAGTCGGCGGCGTGGCCGACGGCGTACGGCGGGATGCAAGCGTTCATGCCGTAGTCGGCGGCGTCGTCGAGGACGGCCTCGACGTCGGCGATCGTCGTCTCGGGGCCGAGGACGGTGTGGTCGATCAGCGGCGCGAGTTCGTCGCGGTCCATACCGGACCGACTCGCCGAACGGTCAAAAATCCGTCCGATCCCTTATTTGGGTCCGGGGGCTACTCCCCCTATGGTCGAGGACCAGCCCGACGTCGCGGCCGTCGTCGAGGCGACGGCCGACGACATCGCGACGATGGAGATCCGCGGCGCGGCGGCGATCGGCGACGCCGCGGCGGAGGCGCTCGCTACCCAGGCCGAGCGCTCGGAGGCGGCGACCCCCGCGGCGTTTCGCGACCAGCTTCGCGCCGCGGCCAGGGAACTGTACGAGACCCGGCCGACGGCGGTGAGCCTGCCCAACGCGCTCCGGTACGTCCTCCGAGGGATCGAGGGCGAGACCGTCGAGGAGCTCCGGGAGTCGACGATCGCCAGCGCCGAGACGTTCCGGACCGACCTCGAGCAGGCCCAGGAACGACTCGGCGAGGTCGGCGCGAACCGCCTGCGGGACGGCGACGTGGTGATGACCCACTGCCACTCGACGGACGCGCTGGCCTGCGTGGAGGCGGCCCTGGACGCGGGCAAGCACGTCGAGGCGATCGTCAAGGAGACCCGGCCCCGAAAGCAGGGTCACATCACGGCCGAACAGCTCCGGGAGTGGGACGTGCCCGTGACCCTGATCGTCGACAACGCGGCGCGGCGCTACCTGGACGACGCCGACCACGTGCTGGTCGGCGCCGACAGCATCGCGGCCGACGGGAGCGTCATCAACAAGATCGGGACCAGCGGGCTGGCGGTCAACGCCCGCGAACGGGGTGTCCCGGTGATGGTCGCCGCTCAGACGATCAAGCTCCACCCCGACACGATGACGGGCCACACCGTCGAGATCGAGATGCGCGACGAGTCGGAGGTGCTCTCGGAGACGGAGTACGCCGACATCGCCGGCGGCGACCGGGCCGACGACGGCCTCGCCGTCGAGAACCCCGCGTTCGACGTCACGCCGCCGCGTCACGTCGACGCGATCGTCACCGAGCGCGGCCAGTTCCCGCCCGAGAGCATCGTCACGCTCATGCGGGAGCTGTTCGGCGAGACGACCGGCGAGCCCTGGGAGGTCTGACGGCGGCGACGCCCTCGAGCGCACCGGATCGGAAACGGTTAGTCGCTGCTGTGTGCCAACTCGGATATGGTGCTTCCCGAGGGGTTCGCGCTCCCGCCCTGGCAGCTGCTCGTCCCGCTCGCGCTGGCGGCCGTCGGCGTCGGCGCGGCGCTGCGGTCGCTGGACCCTCGCGTGACCGATCGGACGGTGCTCGCCTTTGCCCCCTGGATGGTGTTCGGCTCGAGCCTGCACGTCCTCCACCGCCTCGAGGCCTATCCCGCGGACGTCGCCGTGCTCTTCGGCACGCCCGGCGTCTACGTCGTGACTGGGATCGTCGCCGGCGCCGTCTGGATCGGGGGGATCGCCCTCGAGCGAACCGGGCTCGGGATCCCGAGCGAAGCCCCCGTCGCCCTCCTCGGCACCGTCGGGTTCGTCGGTGCCGCGGCCGCCGCCGTCGCCGTCCAGGGCGGGTTCGGCGACGTCTTCTGGCCGCTGCTGTCGGTGGGTCTGGCGGCGCTCGTGACCGCCGTCGCCTGGGCCCTCCTCGAGCGTCGGTACGCGGAGGTCGCCGCCGTCACCGGCGCGACGGGCGCGCTGGTCGTCTTCGGCCACGCCCTCGACGGGACCTCGACGGCGATCGGCTACGACGTCCTCGGCGCCAGCGAGGAGGTCCCCCTCTCGACGGCGATCCTCGAGGTCGGCCGGGCCCTGCCGACCGCGGAGTACGTCGGCGGGGGGTGGCTGTTCGTCCTCGTGAAGGTCGCGCTGGCGCTGGTCATCGTCGGCCTGTTCCGGGAGTACATCGAGGACGCGCCCCGACAGGGCCGGACGCTGCTGGCGCTGCTCGCCGCGATCGGGCTCGGCCCCGGCGCGCACAACGTGGTGCTCTTTCTCGTTACCTAGATTTTTTGCACCCGACGCCCTCTGTTGAACGTCTGCTATGGTTACGGTCCTCACTGCGGGACACGTCAACTGGGACGTGACACTGCGAATCGATCGGTTCCCGGTCGCCGACGGCGAGGCGTCGATCCGTTCCCAGCGCCAGTCCGGCGGCGGCAGCGCCGCGAACGTCGCCGCGACGCTCGCCGGACTCGAGGTCGACGTCGGCCTCATCGGGAGCGTCGGCGACGACGACAACGGACTGCTGGCCCGCCGCGAACTCGAGGAGATCGGCGTCTCGATCGACGGCGTACGGATCGTCGAGGACGCCGAGACGGCGGTGAAGTACCTGCTGGTCGAGGACGGCGGGGAGGTCGCCGTGCTGGGCAACGACGGCGTCAACGAGGCCGTCGGGCCCGCAGACCTCGAGCCCGAGCGGATCCGGGCGGCGAGTCACGTCCACCTGACGAGCCAGCGCCCCGACACCGCCGCCGAGATCGCGACGACCGCCAGCGAGGCCGGCGTCACCGTCAGCTTCGACCCGGGACGGCGGCTGGGCGATCGGGACTACGGCGACGCGCTCGCGCTCGCGGACGTGCTCTTTCTCAACGACCGCGAGGCCGAGGCGATGCTCGAAGCGGAGTACAGCACCTCGCACGTCGAGGACCGCCTCGTCGTCGTCAAACACGGCGCCGACGGCGCCCTCCTCCACGCGCCCGACGGCGATCACGTTCACCCCGGGTTCGAGGTCGAAACGGTCGATACCGCCGGCGCCGGCGACGCCTTCGCGGCCGGCTTCATCGCGACGCTGCTCGAGGGCGAGCGCGACGGCGAACGCGACCTCGATCGGGCCCTCGAGTACGCCAACGCCTGCGGCGCGCTGACGGCCGGGCGCGAGGGCGCGCGCAACGTTCCGTCGGCGGCCGAAGTTACGGCGTTTCTCAGGGAGCGCCACTGACGGGATGATTTATGATGCCGGGTATGATAGAACGCAGATAGGTGTCTGACTCACGAATGACGGTCGACTGACGAGCGGACGACGTTCACGTACGGCGGTTCTCACGGGCTGTTTCCCGGCGGTACCTATTTGTCGAGCGCCGTTGGCCAGGCGTCTAGGGAGTCACGGCGACGTGACTGAGAGACATGAACGAACGAACGACAAACACCCCCTCTGGATGCGAGTTCGGTCAGCGCGTCCAGTACGACCGAGACGACAACGAGCCGCCGAGTATCGCCGTCGCGACGGCGCTCGCGACGTACCACGGCGAGGACGTCACCGACTCCAGCGTTCGGCTGTACGATTACATCGATCCCGAAGCGCTCGACTCGCTGTTCGTTCGCACCTACAAGGGCGGCGAACGATCGAACGGAACCGTCGTCTTCGACGTCGGCGAGGCGACGGTCACCGTGCGCCGAGACCGCGTCGAGGTGACCGGGTAACGACCGATCGGCCGCTCGAGCGTCGACGGGGAGATCCGGGGGTGGTCTCGACGGCCGCGCGGAGTCGGCCTCGAACCTTTTTTCTCGTCGCCCGCGGAACGCGAGCCCATGGCAACGCAACCGCACCTGCTGGTCGAGGAGGGAGACCTGACGGACGTCGCGCTCATCCCGGGCGATCCGGGGCGAGTCGATCGGATCGCCGATCACTGCGACGAGGCCGAGACCGTCGCCGAGAACCGCGAGTACAAGATCGTCAACGCCACCTACGGCGACCGCGAGCTGACGATCTGCTCGACGGGGATCGGCTGTCCCTCCGCGGCGATCGCCGTCGAGGAGCTGGCCAACGTCGGCGTCGAGACGTTCATCCGCGTCGGCACGACGGGCGCGCTCCAGTCCGACATCGAGATCGGCGACATGATCGTCGCGACCGGGGCCGCGAAAAACGAGGGGACCTCGAAGCGCTACGAGGATGCCGAGTACCCCGCCGTCCCCGATTACGACGTGCTCTCCTCGCTGGTCGAGTCGGCCGAAGCGAACGGCGAAGACGTTCACGTCGGCCCGATCGTCTCCGACGACGCCTACTACGCCGAGACCGACGACCACGTCGCCGACTGGGAGGACGCGGGCCTGCTCTGCGTCGAGATGGAGGCCGCCGCGGTCTTCACGCTGGCCCGTCGGCGCGGGCTCAACGCGGGCGCGATCTGTACCGTCGACGGCAACCTCGTCGAGGGCACCCAGAAGGGAACCGACACCGAGGACGACGAACTCCCCGAGAAAGCGAAAAACAACGTGGGGCGAGCGATCGACATCGCGCTCGAGGCGACGACGGAGCTGTAGTCGGTACCGATCGCGACGGCTTTCGGCTCCCGATATCGGCCTTTCGACTCCAGCCACCGAACCGACGACCGCCGGCGAAAACGCTACTCCGACGGGCGTCGTACGGACCGTATGGCAGACACGTCGTTCGAACTCGAGCGCGCCTACGACCGAGGGGATCTGGCCGCCGTCTTCCGCGAGTTCGCGGACGCCCTCGAGGCCGAGACCGCGGTCGAACTGCACACGCCGGAACGACACCTCCGCGTCGACGTCCCCCCGCGAGTCGTCGCCGAACTCGAGGTCGAACACGAGGACGCGGTAACGGAACTCGAGTTCGACCTCGAGTGGGACGACCCCGAGGGGACCAGCGTTCGCGTCTCGGACGCCGAACCGGAGGGCGACCCGGAGACCGACGACGCCGGAACGGAGGCCGATCCGGCGGCAGCGACGATGCCGCCCGAGGCAGTCGCCGGGGACGCAACGTCGGACGCGGCCGACGGGGAGCGTACGGACCCGACGACGCCGGAATCCGAGCGACGGAGTCGCTTCGAGATCTACCGGGACCGGGCCGACGAGTGGCGCTGGCGGCTGGTTCACTGGAACGGGAACATCATCGCCGATGGCGGCGAGGGGTACGCCTCCCGGTCGAACGCCGAACGGGCGGCGCGGGGCGTCATGCGGAACGCGCCGACCGCGCGGATCGAACGCCGGGACGAGGACGCGTAGGGGCGGCCCCGCGTCCCCGATCCGGAGCCGAAGGCGCGGCGATCAGTCGTCGACGAGCTCCTCGAGCTCGAGGCGGTCGCGACTGGCGGGGCGTTCGTACTCGAGCGAGGGCGACGCTTCCTCCGGGATCGCGTCGTACGTCCGCAGGAAGGCGAGAACGCCCCGTCCGCCGCCGAAGTCGCCGCGGTACCGACGGAAGAGCCGCGGCACGGTTGCGCGGTCGTCCTCGGGGTCGTAGCTGACGGTTTCCTCGAGGTACCAGCGGATCGCGATGTCGAGGTCCTCGTCGACGTCGGTCCCCGAGTAGACGGCGATCGGCGGACAGCGGTCGCCGCCGCGGCTCAGCGCGAAGTGGATCCGGGGATCGCACTCGGCGAGCCGAAATCGGCGCTCGAACCGCGACGGGAACGGCCGCGGCACGTACCCGAGGCCCCAGGGGTGTTTCGACCGCCGAAGCATGCCGTGTTGAATGTCGTTGAGGCTCAGCCAGACGCCGCCAACGGGGATCCGATCCCGGGCGAAGAACCGCCAGCGGTCGACGGGGCCGCCCTCGAGGAGCTCGGGTGACTCCTCGAGGAGCAACTGGGCGTAGGCATTGTAACAGTTGAGCCAGAACGCGAGCCGTCGCTCGCGACTCGAGAGCGCTCGCTCGAGCCGGGACCGCTCGAGCGTCGCCAGGCGCGTTCGCAACCCCTCGGGGTCGCCCTCGGTCTTGACCGTGTAAAGAAGATCGGCGGATAGCGAGAGGGGATCGAGCTGGGTCGACATCCGGGTGTGGCTTGGCGAAGCAGCTTCTTGAAGCCGTGTTGCGACTGGCTACGACACTCCGTCCTCGGAATATGTCGGGTTCGGATTTATCGTTCCGACGAGTGATACACGAACCGTGAATCGTAGCAAGGGGTATCTCCTCGTTCTCGTCACGTTGTTCGCGTTCCTCAGCTGGCAGCTCATCGCGCCGTTTCTCCAGTACGTGCTCCTGGCGGTGTTGCTCGGGTTCGTCCTCTTTCCGCTCCAGGAGCGCCTCGAGAAGCGGGTCTCGCCGACGATCGCCGCGTTCTCGCTGATCCTGCTGGCGATCGTGGGCTTTATCGTCCCGTTCGCCCTCGTCGTCGCGGTGGCGGCCGGGGACGCGACGGCGATCGTCCAGAACGTCGACCAGGAGTCGCTGCAACTCTCCGTGGTCGAGAGCTGGATCGCGGAGCAGACAGGGATGAACGTCGACCTCGCCTCGCGGCTCTCGGACGCCGCACAGCAGGCCGGATCGGTCGCCCTCGAGCAGGCGACGACGTGGTTCGGCACGGTCACCCACGCGCTGGTCGGGTTCGGACTGGCGCTGTTCCTGCTGTACTACTTCCTCAGGGACGGGACGAAGCTGCTGGACTGGATTCGGAGCGTGACGCCGCTACCGGCCGACGTGCAGGACGACCTCTACCGCGAGCTCGACGAGGTCATGTGGGCAGTGCTGGCCGGCCACGTGCTGATCGCGATGATCCAGGGCGCCATCGCCGGGATCGGACTGTTCGCGGTCGGCATCCCGAACGCCGCCTTCTGGACGTTCATCATGATCGTGCTCGGGCTGATCCCGCTGATCGGGACGTTTCTGGTCTGGGGGCCCGCCGTCGGCTACCTCCTCGTGACCGGCGAGCCGATCCTGGCCGTGGCGCTGCTCGTCTACAGCACGGTCATCGTCGGCATCTCCGACGACTACCTTCGGCCCGTCGTCGTCGACCGCTACGCCGAGATCAGCCCCGCCGTGATCCTGATCGGGGTCCTCGGCGGCGTCTACGCGTTCGGCGTCATGGGGCTGTTCTTCGGCCCGGTCGTCGTCGGCGCGTTCATCGCCGTCGTCGAGGTCGTCGACGACAACTACGAGCGACTCGAGGAGTCGGACCCGACGTAGACGACGTCGACACCTCGGTCGGAGCCCGAACGGCGTCGGCAAGCCCGTGTCGAACGCGCTACCGGTCCCCGCCCCGAAGGACTCTGTACCCCGCGTACGCGAGCCCGACGAGCCCGACCCCGAGCGTCGCCGTTCCGGGCGTGCGTCCGTGCTGTCGCAGCCTGGTGTAGAGACTCGACTCCGCGACGTACCCCTCGTAGTCGCCGCGTTCCTCGAGGTTGCCGGCGGGCTCCTCGAGTCCGCTCTCGGCGTCCGGCCGCCGCGGCTCGTCCGTGCGCTGCTGGGGGCCGAAGACGGCCTTCATCAGCGTATCCATCAGCTCCGGCGCGTACGTCCCGAGCAGCGTGAACCCCTTCCCCCCGCCGCCGACGGTGACCTCCCGCTGGGGGTGTTCCGCGGCGTGGAGAATCGCCCGCGCGACCGCGTCGGGCGCGTACACCGGCGCCGGTATCGTCGCCGCCTCGTCCATGTAGTTTTCGGCGTGTTGCGGATAGGGCGTGTCGATCGCGGCCGGCTTGACCAGCGTCACGTTCACGGGCCTGTCCGCGTCCTCGAGTTCCATCCGCAGGGCGTCGGTGAAGGCCTTGACCGAGTGTTTCGACGCCGAGTAGCTGCCCTGGAGGGTAATCGACCGATCGGAGACGATGCTGCCGACGTTGATTATCGTCCCGCCCGCTTCGAGGACATCGAGGGCCTCGAGCGAGCCGTACAGCAGCCCCCAGACGTTGGTGTCGAACTGCTCGCGCATCCGTTCGACGGGAATCTCCTCGAGGCGGCCGTAGATCGAGACCGCGGCGCCGTTGATCCAGGTGTCGACGCCGCCGTACGTTTCCTCGGCAACGCGGGCGATCTCGCGGACGTCCTCGCGGTCGCCGACGTCGGCGACGACGTACGTCGCGTCGCCGCCGTCGCTCTCGATTTCAGCGACGGCCTCGCGCAGGGCGTCCTCGCTGCGGGCCGCCAGGACGACCCGCGCGCCCCGCTCGGCAGCCGTCCGCGCGGTCGTCAGCCCGATCCCCGAGGACGCGCCGGTGATCACGATCACCTGCTCCTCGAGCGGTTTCGGTTCGGTCTCGGTCTCTCGTCCGCCGGTGAGTCGTCGAAGCATCGGTACCGTCCCAACGAGGACGATTGGTTTGCGCTCGAGGCCTGTATGCGCGTGCACGGCGTCGCTCGAGCGCCGCGTCGGGGACTGACGAGACCGACCCCGATCCGTCGGGCTTTTGGCTCGCGGGATCCGAACGGTGGTAACGACGATGGCCCGGTATCACATCGAGACGTACGGCTGCACGTCGAATCGCGGTGAGAGCCGCGAGATCGAGCGACGGCTCCGCGACGCGGGCCACCACCGGGTCGAGGGCCCCGACGAGGCCGACGTGGCCATTCTGAACACCTGCACGGTCGTCGAGAAGACCGAGCGCAACATGCTCCGACGGGCCGAGGAGCTGGCCGACGAGACCGCCGACCTCTACATCACGGGCTGTATGGCCCTGGCCCAGGGCGAGGAGTTCGCCGGTGCCGGCGTCGACGGCGAAGTGCTTCACTGGGACGAGGTACCCGAGGCGGTCACGAACGGCGAGTGTCCGACGACGACCCCCGACGCCGAGCCGATCCTGGACGGCGTCGTCGGCATCCTCCCGATCGCGCGGGGGTGTATGTCCGACTGCTCGTACTGTATCACCAAGCGCGCGACGGGCAAGATCGACTCCCCTTCGATCGAGGAGAACGTCCGCAAGGCCGAGGCCCTGCTCCACGCCGGGGCGAAGGAGATCCGCATCACCGGCCAGGACACCGGCGTCTACGGCTGGGACGAGGGCGAGCGCAAGCTCCACCGCCTGCTCGAGGAGATCTGTGCCCTCGAGGGGGACTTTCGGGTGCGCGTGGGGATGGCCAACCCGAAGGGCGTCCACGGCATCCGCGAGGAGCTCGCCGACGTCTTCGCCGCGAACGACGAGCTGTACGACTTCCTGCACGCACCCGTCCAGTCCGGTTCGGACGACGTGCTCGGCGACATGCGCCGCCAGCACCAGGTCTCCGAGTACCTCGAGGTGATCGAGACCTTCGACGAGGCGCTGGAGTACTGGACGCTGTCGACGGACTTCATCGTCGGCTTCCCGACGGAGACCGATCACGACCACGCCCAGTCGATGGCGCTGCTCCGGGAGACCCGCCCCGAGAAGGTAAACGTCACCCGCTTCTCGAAGCGCCCCGGTACCGACGCCGCCGAGATGAAGGGACTGGGCGGGACGATCAAGAAGGAGCGCTCGAAGGAGATGAGCGCGGCCAAGCGCGAGATCGTCGGCGAGGCCCACGAGGCGATGGTCGGCGAGGTCCGCGAGGATTGCCTGGTCGTCGAGGAGGGCACCGCCGAGTCGGTGAAGTGTCGGGACTCGGCGTACAGACAGCTCATCGTCCAGAACGCCGGCGACTACGGCCTCGAGCCGGGCGACTTCGTCGACCTCGAGGTCACCGCCCACGAGACGATGTACGCCTTCGGCGAGCCCGTCTGACCCGTCACCGACGCTTTTCCCGTCCCCGTCCGTACCCCCAGGCGATGCTCGAACTCTACCGACTCGAGGGCTGTCCGTACTGCGAAACCGTCGCCGACCGTCTCGAGGAACTCGATATCGACCACGAGAGCGTCTGGGTCGAGGCGCTCCACTCCGAGCGCGACGAGGTAAAGCGGGTCTCGGGCCAGCGCGGGGTTCCCGTCCTCGTCGACGAGCGCCGCGGCGTGACGATGGCCGAGTCCGAACGCATCCTGGAGTTCCTCGAGTCGACGTACGCCTGAACCGCGACCCAGGCGCCCGTCACTCGCTCTCGCCGTCGAACTCGTCGGGGTCCCGTCCGGGGTCCTCGACGTTCGGCGCGCCGACCGCGAGGACGATCCCCTCTCCGTCGCCGACGTTGCGGTGGCCGTGGCCGACCTCGGGTCTCGCCAGCCAGAACGCGCCGGCCTCGACCTCGCGGCGCTCGGTCTCGCCCGCACGACCGAGCGTTAGCTCGAACTCCCCCTCGAGGGCGAAGTACAGCTCCTCCTGCTCGGCGTGGGCGTGGTACCGGATCTCCTCGCCGGGCTCGAAGTACCAGAGCTTGAGCTGGACGTGCTCGCTCGGGAGGAAGTCGTCGATCGCCCGCATCTGCAGGTCCGAGGGCACCTCGTCGATCTCCGAGAGGTCGGTCAGCGGGACGTCGTCGGTGTGAACCACCTCGTACTCCATAGCGTGCCCGTTCGGGACGGGGAGGGGAAAAGCGTCCGGTCGACCGGTCCGGCTTGCTGGTTCTCCAGCGCGCGAGACCGACGGGCGAACCGGTGCGCTCGGTTACGGCTCGGGGTCGGCCGGAGTCGTCCTCGAGACGACGCCGATCTCGCCTGCGATCTCCTGGGGGCCCGTCCGTCCGAGATCGACGCCGGCATCCTCGAGGCGGGCGACGACCTCGCGGGCGTACTCCGAGCGGACGCGGCCGTAGGTCACGCGGTCCGGGTCGCCGATCCACAGCGAGGCGACGACCTCGACGGTCTCGTCGAGCTCCGTGATCCGGACGGTCGGCTCGGGTCGCTCGAGGACGTCCGGGTGATCCGCCGCGGCGTCCGCGAGGATCCGCGCGACGGCGTCGAGGTCGTCGTCGTAGTCGACCCGTACCGGAACCGTCAGGCGGAGCCGACCGTTGAGAACGATGTTCGTCACCGCGTTCGCAGTCAGCTCGGAGTTGGGAACCGCGATCACCTCGTCGTCGAAGGTGCGGACCCGGGTCGATCGGAACCGGATGTCCCTGATGACGCCCTCCCGGTCGTTCCAGCGGATCCAGTCGCCGATGTTGAACGTGGGATCGGTGACGATGAAGACGCCGCTGACCAGGTTCCCGACCACGTCCTGGGCCGCGAAGCCGAGCGCGACGGTCGCGCCGGCGACGAGGATCGCCATCCGATCGAGGAGGAACTCGAGGCCGGCCACCCAGAGCCCGACCGCGACCGCGACCGCGATCACGCCGGCGGCGGCGAGTCGCTCGATCCCCTCCTGGAGGGTGCGCTCGGTCCCCCGGTAGTCGAGCGCGAGCCCGAGCAGCGGCAGTCCGCCGAACCGCCCGCCGGCGTACACCAGCGCGAACGTCACCAGGAAGGTCCCGAAGTTGTCGAGCAGCGAGAGGTACGCGCCGAACAGTTCGTCGAGCGAGGTCAACCCCGGCACGGGGACGGGTTCGGTCCCGTCCCCGACAAGCGTTCGGCCGGCACTCGCGGCGACGGGACCTCGAGTGAGAGCCGTGTTACTCGACGACGACGGCGCCGCCGTCCTCGGGGACCGTGGCCCCCTCCTGGTCGGCGAAGGCCTCGCGGACGCGGTCGTAGGTGTCCTCGAGGGCCTCGACGATCACGGAGGTGTCGCCGATGACGGGCATGAAGTTGGTGTCGCCCTCCCAGCGCGGGACGACGTGGGTGTGGAGGTGGTCGTCGATCGATCCGCCCGCGCCGTCGCCCAGGTTGAGCCCGGCGTTGAACCCGTCGGGCTCGAGGGCCGTCTCGAGGGCGTCGAAGGTGCGTTGTTTCAGCCGGGCGTGATCGAGCAACTGTTCGTCGTCGAGGTCGCCGTACTCGCCGGTGTGCGCGTCGGGGATGACCATCGCGTGACCGGGGTTGTACGGGTAGTTGTTCAGCAGGACGAACGCGCGCTCGCTGCGTGCGACGACCAGGTTCTCCCGGTCGGCGTCGTCCTCGGTGAACGCACAGAACACGCAGCCGTCGTCGGGACGCTCCTCGTCGCGTCTGACCCACTCGATCCGCCACGGGGCGAACACTTGCCTCATACCGCAGTCCACTCGAGGGATCCCTATAGGCGGATCGGACGACGACGAGCGCCGTTCGAGCGTCGAACCACGGCCTCGCGGTTGTATGACGATCCCGGTCCGCGATAGCCGTTCGGACGAGTCCCGCGTCGGCGAGCGCCGTCGGGCGATCTCTGCGGCTCGTTCGGACTCGTTCATCGAATCCAACACATCAGCTTACTTTTCGAAACGATGCGGAGGTTTAAGATGTGCTGCGAGAATGGAAGCGTAATGGCAACGACAGACGACTCGTTCAACGGGCTGACCGAACACTGCCAGAACTGCGGCCTCGAGACGCCCCACGAAGTGACGGTCCAGCTCCGAACCGAGAGCCGCAAGGAGGAGAACGCGCAGTTCTCGCGTGAGCCCTACCGCGTCGCCGAGTGCAAGCGCTGTGGCGCGCGGACGAGCCAGCGGATGAACAACGCCTAGGCCGTCGTCACTTCGCAGCCGTCCTCGGTGACGATGACGGTGTGTTCTTTCTGACTCACCAGCTGGCCCTCGTCCTCCTTGAGCACCGGGTAGCCGTGGATGATGTCGTTGCGCTTGAGCCTGCGCAGCGCCATCTCCGGACGGCTCGTCTCGAGCCAGCGCGTCGCGAACGGGAGCGTCCGGAACTCCTCGGTAATCTGCTCGAGGGCCTTGCGAGCGTCCCGATTCCGGACCGACCCCTCCCGCTCGAGGGCGAAGATCTCCTCGCTGGCGCCCTCGGTGACCTTCCCGCCGCCGTCGGTCGCGAACGGCTCGATCGCGACGACGTCGCCGACCTCCAGGGTCGTCCCCTGGGAGACCGCCCGGTTCGGAATCGTCGGGCTGGTGTGTTGCTCCCAGTGGCCCAGCCCGTGGCCCGTGAGGTTGACGACCGGGTTGAAGCCGTAGCCGTCGATGACGTCTTCGATCTCCGCGCCGATCTCGCCGGTCTCGACGCCCGGTTCGATCACGTCGATCGCGGCCTCCAGCGCCTGTTCGGGTGCCTCGGCGAGCTCGGGATTGCCCGAGAGGTCGACGGTGATCGCGGTGTCGGCGAGCCAGCCGTCGACGTGGACGCCGATGTCGAGGTTGATCATCTCCTCGCCGAACGTCGACTCGTCGCCGATCTCGGGGGTCGCGTGGGCGGCCTCCTCGTCGATCGAGATGTTGACCGGAAACGCCGGGTTACCGCCGAGTTCCCGAATGCGATCCTCGGCGTACTCGGCGACCTCGAGGTGGCTCGCACCGACCTCGACGCGCTCTGCGGTCTCTGTGCGCACCTGCGAGAGGATCTCTCCGGCCTCGCGGAGCTTCTCGTACTTCTCGGACTCGAAGTCCACCTCGGATTCGGCCATGTAACGGAGTTGTACCGGTCGGCAAAAAGAGGTTCCGTCTCTCCCCGATTCAGGCCGATGAGGATCGAAGCGACGTTACGGACCGTTTCCCGACGAAACGGTCGCGGCCGTTTTCCCCGTCGAACGCCTCGGCTCGGGTGGCGTGAGAGACGCCAGTTTCGGGCACGGACGACGTGGCGCCTCGGGGCCGAGGTTCCCCGGCGGGGACGAGGACAGCCCCGAGGCGTTCACGCCGACCGATCGGTCGCCCGCGCCGTCTGCATCCCGTCGCTGTTGTAGGCCGATCCCAGCCGCCCCCGCGCGTCGATCGCGATGACGCCGGCAGTCGAACCGGTGAGTTCGGCGAACTCCTCGATCCCGAGCGCCGCGGCCGCGTCGGCGTCGAGGCCGCGTTCGACGTGGCCGGCGACCCGTCGCGAGAGGATCGTGCGCGCGATGTCCTCGCCGGCGCCGGTCGCGCTGACCGCCGCCGAGGGACAGCAGTAAAAGCCCGAGCCGACCTGCGGGACGTCGCCGACGCGGCCGGCGAGCGCGAGCCAGCGCCCGCCCGTCGAGGTCGCCGCGGCGAGGCGCTCGCCGTCGACGGCGACCGCGCCGACGGTGTCGTGATCCCGCGGAGCACCGTCCGTCGAACCTCGTCCGACGGTGTCGCGATCGGAGTCACCCGCGGTCGCGTCCGTCGTGCCCTTCCCGTCGCGCCCGTCGGGATCCGTCCGTCCGTACCGCTCGCGGATCCACTCGAGTTCGCTTCGCGGACCGCCGGAGGGCGGCTCGAGCTCGTCCCACCGCTCGCGCGTGCGCTCGACCCAGAGGTCGACGTCCGTCTCGATCCCGTAGGCGTCGGCCAGCGAGACGGCGTGCTCGCCCGAGACGAGGCCGTGGGGCGTCTCCGCCATCACGAGCCGGGCGACCTCGACGGCCCGCTCGACGCCGGGCATCGAACAGGCCGCCCCGACCGACCGATCGTCGGTCATGATCCCCGCGTCAGTGCGGATCTCGCCGTCGCTCTGGACGGCGCTGCCGACCCCCGCGTTGAACCGCGGCGAGGACTCGAGGACGCCGATCGCGGTCGTCACGGCCTCGGTCGGCGTCGATCGGTCGGCGCCGGTTTCGGCGGCTCGCTCGAGGACGGCCCGTCTCGCGTCGGGCGCTTTCGGCGCGGCGCCGGCGCCCCCGTGGACGAGTAGCTGCATACCCTCCGTTGGCGAGGCCACCGGGGTAACGGTTTCGCCGCGGAGAACCGCGCCGAGTCCGGGGTCCGGTGGCGATCGCGGGACGGCGCCGTCGCTGTTCGTCGCATACGGCTTCGACAGCCGACGAACGGATATATAACGATCGAAACTGTGTTTTAACGGTGTGAGGGGTCTACGGACGGATTCTTCCACGATTGGGATGAACCGCGCCCCCACCGCCGGAAATTCGACGCAACATCGGCGGAAATGGGAGGTCTTTTACCCTCATCGGAGCACGGTACAGACGAGATGAGTTACGACAAGATCGAGGTCCCCGAGGACGGGGAAAAGATCACGCTGAAGGAGGGAACCGAGGACGAACTCGAGGTCCCCGAGAACCCGATCATCCCGATTATCTACGGCGACGGCGTCGGCAGCGACGTCGGCCCCGCGGCCCAGCAGGTGCTCGAGGCCGCCGCGGAAGCGACCGGTCGCGAGATCAACTGGATGCGCGTCTACGCCGGCGAGTCCGCCCGCGAGAAGTACGACGAGAACCTCCCCAACGAGACCGTCGAGGCGATCAAGGAACACCGCGTCGCGATCAAGGGCCCGCTGACGACCCCCGTCGGCGCCGGCTTCCGCTCGCTGAACGTCGGGCTTCGCAAGCTGCTCGATCTCTACGCGAACGTCCGACCGACCTACCACCTCGACGGCGTCCCGTCGCCGGTCTCCGAGCCCGAGCAGATGGACATGGTCACCTTCCGTGAGAACACGGAGGACGTCTACGCCGGCATCGAGTGGGAGGCAGGCTCCGACGAGGTCGAGCAGGTCAAGGAGTTCGTCGAGGACGACATGGGCGAGGACGACGTCATCCACGACGGCCCCGTCGGTATCGGCGTCAAGCCGATCACGGAGTTCGGCACCAAGCGACTCGTCCGCCGCGCCATCGACTACGCCCTCGAGCACGACCGGGACTCGGTCACGCTGGTCCACAAGGGCAACATTATGAAGTTCACCGAGGGCCAGTTCCGCGACTGGGGCTACGAGGTCGCCGAGGAGGAGTACGGCGACGAGGTCATCACCGAGGACACCCTCTGGGAGGAGCAGGACGGCGAGGTCGACGACGACACGCTCGTCGTCAACGACCGCATCGCCGACAACATGCTCCAGCAGCTGCTGACCCGCACCGACCAGTACGACGTCATCGCGACGATGAACTTAAACGGGGACTACCTCTCCGACGCCGCCGGCGCCCAGATCGGCGGCCTCGGCATCGCGCCCGGCGCCAACTTCGGCGACGGCCGCCTGCTGGCCGAACCCGTCCACGGCTCCGCGCCCAAGTACGAGGGCCAGGACAAGGTCAACCCGACCGCGATGATCCTCTCGGGTCGCATGATGCTCGAGTACCTCGGCTGGACCGACGCCGCCGACCTCGTTCGCGACGCCGTCGAGGAGACCATCTCCTCGGGCAAAGTCACCTACGACCTCGAGCGCCAGCTCGAGGACGCCGAGAAACTCGCTACCAGCGAGTTCGCCGACGAGGTCGTCGACAACCTCGAGAAGCTGTCGTAGAGCGCTTTCGAGCAGTCGGAGCGCTTCGCCGAACCGATCGTATCGGGGCGCTCACCTGAACGGCGCTCCGGGGGATCGGAACGCGGCGCGTTCCGACGCCGACTGTTTCGGACCGTCTCTCGAACCGGGAGACGACCTCGAGCGAAGCGTTCTTGTATCGAATAGTTTCAGCTGACGAAACAATAGCAGCCGACAGCGGCGAGACGATTTCGGAGCGACCTGTCTGCACCCCCTGCTATCGTTCTCGGTATCGTCTCCAGTTTCTGCCGTATGCCGTCGATACGGGTCGATATCGACAGTATCTGTCCGAACTGAAACGTGCGGTGAATGGTTACTTATCCAGGTAGTAAGCCGATTCCATGAGTTAAACCATCGGTAACAGCTGGATTACAAAGTACCGCAGTAAGGTGCGCTGATTCGGGTGTGTAATGTTAGAAAATATATCTTACTCGGCGGATGCTGGCAGGCACTGCAGTTCGCGTGCGGACAAACGGATCGAAAGCGCCGTCCGCAACGTCGGTGGCTCTCCGACTGACTGTCGAACTCGTCGGTATTCGACCGGGGAGGTGCAGTAGAGTGCGCCGCCGCCGAGTTCTCATCGCCGGCGTTCCGGCCGCAATCGGCGCGTACGGACTCACGGGACGAAGCGACGACGAATCGGACCGCGGTCGGCGAGAACGGGACTCGACCGAGCGTGGCCACGGCACCGGTTCGGGGCCGTCCGACGAAGACGGCCCCGGCGAAGATGATCCAGACGAGACGGAGGGGAGCAACGAGCCCGGTCGCGAGGAAGGGGAGGAGTCGGTACTCGAGGACAGCGAGGGGATGGTCGTGTTCACCTACGACGACAGCCCGCTCGAGGACTACACGCTCACCTACGAGGTCCACCGGGAGTACGGCGTTCCCGGCTGTACGGCGGCCTGCCCCGGCCACATGGAGGAGCGAAACGGGTACCTCGATCCCGCCCAGCTCCGGGAGATGCAGGACGACGGCTGGGGAGTCCTATCGCACACCTACCGCCACCGCGCGCTCGGCCACATCGGCCTGACCGAGCCCGCCCGCAAGGGCGACGACCGCATCTACGTCCAGGTGAACCGTCACGGAGCCATCGAGGACGACCCGCTCGTGATCTTCGACGAGGAAACCGAGACCACCGCCACCGCCGTCGGCCGGGGTAGCGACTCGAGCGGGGAGTACGTCGAACTCGCGGAACCGATCGCCGAGACCGTCGGCCAGTCGGGGTATGTCAGATATCCCGGGTCGTTCATGCGCGAGGTCCTCGAGCGAACGGACGACCGCCTCGAGTCGTGGGGGCTGGAGGTGACGGGCTTCGTCTATCCGTACGGACGGTCCGAGGGTCTCGCCGAGGAGATCGTCCGCGAGCGCTATCCCGCGGTCGCGAACCACCGCTACGGCCGGGGTCACAACGAGCTGGCAGGGCTGGATCCGACGGCGATGCATCGGATGTACGTCGAGACCGACACGGCTACCGAGGACGACGTCGACGCGTTCATGGAAACCGCCGTCGAGAAGGACGTTCTCGCGATCGTCGGCGGTCACTCCCAGTACGACACCCTCACCGAGGATCGGCTTCGCTACACCATCGAGGCCGCCCTCGAGCACGACCTCGCGATCGTGACGATCGAGGAGGCCCTCGCGAGGCTGGAGGCGCTGTAGCCGCTCGGCGATCGTCGGCCGCGAGCCGTCGAAGCGTCCGTACCGTAACGCTCTCGAGTCGCGTCGCCGTACCTGCCGCCCATGATCGAGACCCGCGTCGTCGAGTCCGACGCCGAGCGCGAGGACGCCCTCGCCGTTCGCCACGCGGTGTTCGTCGAGGAACAGGGCGTCGACGAGGACCTCGAGTACGACGACCACGACTCCGAGGCCGTCCACGTCGTCGCCTACGACGGGAACGAGCCCGTCGGGGCCGCGCGGCTGCGCGAACTCGAGGACGGCGTCGGCAAGGTCGAGCGCGTGGCCGTCCTCGAACCGCGACGCGGCGAGGGGATCGGTCGGGAGCTGATGGCCCGTCTCGAGGAACGGGCGCGAGCGGACGGCTTCGACGAACTGAAACTCCACTCCCAGACGCACGCGGCCGACTTCTACGGGGATCTGGAGTACGACCGATACGGCGAGCCGTTCGAGGAGGCCGGCATTCCCCACGTGCGGATGCGGAAAGAGCTGTAACTGCGAGCGGCCCCATCGCTACCCCGAACGGGCGCGGAGCCGACCTCGAACCGCGGTCCCGACGAGCCCGAGGATCGCCAGCGACATCGCCGCGGCGAAGGCGACGACGAACAGCGCGGTCGGGTCGCCCGCGGACGCCGCCGGCAGCTCCTCGAGGACGAACTCGACCGCCAGTACGACCGCGACCGCAAAGAGGGCGAGCCCGCCGACATTCTCGAGGAGCGAGTTCGTCTCGCCGACGGCGTCGCGATCGTTCAGCAAGACGAGGATGGCTGCGAGCGCGAAGGGGGTCCCGACGAGACCGAAGGCGAGCACGAGCACGAGCAGTTCGAAGAAAGCGCCCTCGAGGAACGCGCCGACTGCCGAGGCGAGCGCGACGGCGACGAGCGCACCCCGGTAGCGCGGGTCGTCGACGGACTGTTCCCAGCCGAACTTGTCGGCCAGCAGGTACGGCGGGACGATCGTGTTCCCGCCTAGCGTCGAGACCGCCGCGCCCCACAGCCCCAGCAGGAACAGCCAGGTCGCGTGTTCGCCCGCGATCGGGCCAAGCGCCCGCGCGGCCTGAATCTCGTCGATCGTCGCGGGGTCGGCGACCCCCGGCAGCACGCTCGCCGCGACCAGAAAGATCGCGAGGCTGAAGATCCCGAAGGCGACGAGCATCGAGCTGACGACGTCGAACCGGGCGATCCCGCGGTCGCGCTCGGTCCACCCTCGAGCGCGCATCGTGTAACTCTGCATCGTCAGCAGCGTGATGTGGACCGCACCGCCCAGCACCCCCGCGGCGACGACCGCCCCGCCAACGTCGGCCGGCATCGAGGGAACCAGTCCGGCCGCGGCCTCGATCGGGTCGATCGGGACGACGAAGGCCGAGGCGACGAACGCGAGCACCACGAGCGAGACGAGCAGCTTCGCGCCGAGTTCCGCAACACGGTAGCCCCCGCCCGCGAGCCCCAGCGCGAGGACGAGCGCCCAGGCGACGCCCCAGAGTCGTGGATCGGCCAGGGCGGCGACGCCCGCCGTGCCGACGATCGTCGCGCTGACCTCAGCCAGCGTCTTCATGATTACCAGCTGTGCGAGCCCGGCCGCGAGGACGGCGTCGATCACGAGCACCCAGGCCCAGCCGGAGCCCAGGCGGTCCTCGACGACGGCGACGATCCCCGCCTCGGTGAGCAGCCCCAGTCGCATCGCGAGGTACTGGCCGACGGTCCCCAGGATCGCCGAGAGGACGACGACCCACAGCAGCGTGTAGCCGAAGCTCGCGCCCGCGACGAGCAGGCTGACCATCGTCGCCGGCCCCGCGGCGATCGCGCCCGCGAGCCAGGTCGGCCCCAGTCGCTCGAGGTAGCCGATCACGCGTCCGATTCCCCACCGATCCGACGATCGCGTCTCCGTTCCCATCGGTCTTCCTTGCGCTGAGAGGGATAAAACTCCGTGGTATTCGTCGGTGGATGGCCGGCAGGCAACGGGACGGTCGCGTCGTTAGTCCTGCCAGGTCGGGTTCTCGCGGGGTGGGCTGAAGATGTCGACGCCCCGAACTGTCTCGTCGCCGCGGTTCTCGGCGGCGTGGGCCTGCTCGCCCGGAATCGCGTAGGCGTCGCCCGGCCCGCAGACGATCTCCTCGTCCTGGATCCGGAAGGTCAGTTCGCCCTCGTAGATGAATCCGGTCTGCTCGTGGGGGTGGCTGTGCTCCTCGACGGTCGCGCCGGACTCGACCTCGAAGTGCTGGACGTTCATCTCCTCGGCGCCGGCCATCAGCGCGAGGTGGACGCCGTCGGCCGCTTCCGAGGTCTCGAGGTCGGACAGGGAAACGCGTTCCATACGTTCCGAGAGGCGAGGGCGGTGCTAATAGTACTACGCCTCAACGACCACTTTCGCTCCGCGTGCCGAACCTTGAACTACGGGGCCGTCCCACCTCGAGCTAGCATGTACGCCGTCGTCGGCTGCAGCGAGTGCTCGCACCTCTGGATGATCGAGGGCCGCTCCGAGACCACGCAGTGTCCCCGCTGTGGCTCACGGAAGGCCTACGAGCGGCGCAAGAAGTTCGTCGAGACCGACGACGCCGACCACGCCCGCGACGTCCGCGCCTCGATGCTCGCGAACCGCCAGGGGGAGGGCGAGGCCTTCGCGAAGCTGGATTCCTTTTCCGAACTCGAGCGCGATGTCGCCGACGGCGTCGTCGACGACGAGACCTACCTCGAGGAGTCGGGACTCGACGCGGACGAACTCGCGGCCGCGGGCGAGCGCGATCCCCGAGGAACGACGAACAGCGGCAGCAAGAAGGAGATCGTCGAGCGCGCGCTCGCGGAGCTCGAACGCCCGACCGCCGAGGAGGTCGCCGACTACGCGGGCGAGCACGGCGTGTCTGCCGAGTACGTTCGGGACGCGCTCGAGAAGCTCACGAGGCGCGGCGAGGTCAGCGAGAGCCGCGGGCGGTACCGACGTCTCTGAGTGCAGTGTGCGGGGTACCCGTCGCTCACCGCCAGGACGGCTCCGTCGCGGTCGCGACGGTCCGGACTCGAGAGCGATCGCTGCCGCGATAGTCCGTCCCGCCCGCTGATTGTCGCCTCAGGGGCCACCGCCGACCGTCCTGACCGTTCCCGAGAGGAGTTCGACGACCTCGCCGAAGTCGTCGGGATCGACGGCGACGATGTACTGGCAACCCGGCTCGAGGACGGTCTCGGCTCCGGCGACGGTGCTCGCGTCGGCGTCGGTGATGACGAGACAGCCGTCGGGGAGGGGTGCGTCGGCGAGGGTCTCTCCGGCCAGCGGGGCGTCGGTCCCTACCTCTACCCGAACGATCTCGATATCGCCGGTCACGGCGTTGAACACGCGGGGCGCGTTGCCGACGATCTCGTTCGCGATGAGCCGCGCGCCGGCCGCCTCGGGGTAGACGACGCTGTCGACTAACTCGCCGTACTCGTGTCTGGACTCGGTGTCGGTCCGCAACACCGTGTAGATCGACTCGTTCATCCGCCGGGCGGCCAGACAGACTGCCAGGTTCGTCGCGCCGTCCTCGGTGAGCGCGGCGATCACGTCGCTGGCTTCCGGGTCGGCCTCCCGGAGCACGGGCGGTAACGTCGCGTCGGCCTCGATCACGGTCGGAAAGTGGTCGTCGATCTCCGCACAGCGGGACGGGTCCCGCTCGATCACGACCACCTCGTGGCCGTAGCCGTCGAGCAGCCGGCCCGCGCGGTAGCCGACGCGTCCACCGCCGACGATGATCACGCGCAACGGATCTGTAGCCATGCGATCCACCTCACCTCACGTTCGCGTTCCGCTCTATTAGTGGTGTGGTATCATATACCAACCTCCGAGCATCTTATCGGACGCGAACCGACCGTCTCGCCACCGTCGCTTCGATCGGACGGTTCGGACGCCGAGGCTACCGTCCGAGGTCCTCGTGGGCGCTCGCGAGGTGATTCGACGCCAGCGCCGCGAGCAGGGAGAGCTCGCCCGCCAGCGCGGCGACGGCGATGATCTCGGCCAGGGCGTCGGCGTTCGAGCCCGCGGGATCGCCCCCGCCCCGGAGCCCGAGGACGTCGAGGGCCTCCGACTGGGTGGGCAGCTTGGTTCCCCCGCCAACGGTGCCGACCTCGAGGGAGGCCAGCGAGACGGAGGCGTAGAGGTCGGCGGCGCCGTCCTCCGCGTTCCGGGCGTCCATCGTCGTGATCGCGTTCGCGCCCTCGACGACCTGGGCCTCGTCCTGTCCCGTCGCGAGGAACGCGGCGCCGACGACGTTGGCGGCGTGGGCGTTAAAGCCCAGGCTGCCGGCCTTGGCGCTGCCCACGAGGTTCTTTCGGGTGTTGGCCTCGACGATGGCCTCGGCGGTGGTGTGGAGACGGTCTTCGACGAGGTCGCCGGGAATTACGACGTCCGCCGTCACGGAGCGCCCCCGCCCCTCGACGGCGTTGATCGCGGCGGGCTTCTTATCGGAGCAGAGGTTCCCCGAGAGCGCGACCAGCGAGGCCGGCGTCTCGCTCTCGACGACCTCGCAGGCCGCCTCGGTTGCGATCGTGGCCATGTTCATCCCCATCGCGTCCTTCGTGTCGTAGGCGAATCGCAGGTAGACCGAGTCGCCGACGACGTACGGTTCGATTCCCAGGAGCTCGCCGTGACTCGTCGTGGACTCCGCCGCATCGCGAAGCGCCTCGAGGTTGTCCTCGACCCACTCGACGGTCTCGGCAGCCTCGGCGACGCCGTCGACCCGAAACACGGGGGCGCGGGTCATCCCGTTTTTCGTGACGCGGGCGTCGGCGCCGCCCGCCGAGCGGATCGCCGAGAGGCCGCGGTTGACCGACGCCAGCAAGGCACCCTCGGTGGTCGCCAGCGGCAGGTAGCGCTCGCCGTCGACGGCCCCCCCCGAGACGGCGACGGGGCCGACGACGCCCAGCGGCACCTGGGCCGCGCCGATCATGTTCTCGATGTTCGGCTCCGCTCGTTCGGCCGGGAACGCGTAGTCGCCGACCGCCTCGAGGTCGGCGTCGGTCTCGCGCTCGAGGAGCAGGCGGCGGGCCTCCGCTGCGGCGTCGAAGTCGGCCTCGTCCTCGAGTTCGTGGATGCGAAGCTCCCCCTCCTGGACCCTGTCGGCGAGAGACGCGGGATCTGTCATGGTGGGGCCAACACGCGGCCCGGTCCTAAGGATTGCTGATCGACTCGACTACGGCCGGGACGCGGCGTCGCCGCTGGCGTCGTCGTTCCCGATCGATTCCCGGTAGGCCGCCCGGATCTCGCGCCGGCAGACGACCAGCAGCGCGATCCCCGCGGCGCCGAACAGGAGCAGCGACGGCGTTCCGGTCGGGGCCACGACGAACCCGATCGCGAACAGCCCCGCGAGGACGGCGGCGACCCCGAGCCTGGTCCGGGGCGCGACCTCGTCGTCGGTTCGCGCGAGGTACAGCTGCGGGAGGACGATCGCGACGGCGAACGCGAGCGCGGCGAGCGGGCCGTCGCCGACCGGGACGCCGAACGTTCCCTCGAGGACGGAGAGTCCGGCGAGGACGAGCACGAACAGCCCGAACGCGGCCAGGATCGCCCGGTTCTCTCGGCTCGACATGCGAGCGTCTTCGCTCCCGGGCCACTACTAGTTTCTGGCCTGATACGACGGGATTCGCGGGACGGCCGCGAGACGACGACCACTACCGTTTTCGTCCTCGCGTGTGGGATCTTACCCATGACCGAGGCCGCAGATCTGGTGGTGACGAACGCGCGGATATACACGCTCGCGGGCGAGAGCGACGGGGAACCCGACCCCGAGGAGGCCCTGGCCGTCCGGGACGGCGAGGTCGTCCGCGTCGGCGACGCGTACGAGATCGAGTTCCTCGAGGGCGTCGAGACCGAGCGAATCGACTGCGAGGGTCGGGTCGTCCTCCCGGGCTTTATCGACGCCCACACCCACGTCGAGAACGCGGGCCGGTACCTGGTTCACGCCGACCTCTCGGGCGCCGACGACGCCGCGGCGTGTCTCGGGCGCCTCGCCGAGCGAGAAGCGGAGACCAAGTCGGGATGGGTACAGGGCTTCGGCTACGACGAGAGCGAGTGGGACGGCGACGGAGCGTACCTCACCCGCGAACAGCTCGATCGGGTGAGCGAGAACCGCCCCGTCGTCGCCCTGCGGGTCGACATGCACGCCGCGTCGCTGAACTCGGTCGCCCTCGAGGAACTCGCCGACGAACTCCCCGAGGGCGACGTCCGCCGCGAGGACGGCGAGCCGACCGGCGTCGTCATCGAGGACGCCGCAGAGCGGGTCCGCGAGCACATCGCCCCCGG
This sequence comes from Natronococcus sp. JC468, assembly GCF_012163165.1. Taxonomy (NCBI): domain Archaea; kingdom Methanobacteriati; phylum Methanobacteriota; class Halobacteria; order Halobacteriales; family Natrialbaceae; genus Natronococcus; species Natronococcus sp. JC468. Next base: position 66,868 of record NZ_JAAVUO010000001.1, on the reverse strand, counting down.
CTACGACGAGACCCGGGAGCTGGTCGCGGCGGGCCTCGAGCGCGCGGCCGCGAAGGGCGTGACGGCCGTCCACGACATGGTTCGCAACTCCCGCTCGCCGCGGGTCTACCGCGACCTCGCGGCCGCGGGCGAGTTGCCGGTACGGGTGCGGATCAACTACTGGGCCGACCACCTCGAGAGCGCGGTCGAGGTCGGACTCGCGACGAACGCGGGCGGCGACCGGGTGCGGACGGGCGCGATCAAGACCTACACCGACGGCAGCATCGGCGCGCGGACGGCGAAGCTGTTCGAGCCATACGAGTCCGACGGGAGCGAGGCGGAGCCCGACCCGGAGGACGACGGGGAATGGGTCATCACGCCCGACGAACTCGAGGGCATCGTCGAGCGAGCCGACGGCGCGGGCTTTCAGGTGACCGCCCACGCCATCGGCGACGAGGCGATCGAGGAGGCCCTGTCGGCGCTCGAGGCGACCGACGATCCCGCAGGGTCGCGCCACCGAATCGAACACGTCGAGCTGGCGACCGACGACCAGCTCGAGCGACTCGCCGAATCGGGGATCGTCGCCTCGATGCAACCGAACTTCCACCAGTGGGCCGGGGACGGCGGGCTCTACGATCAGCGACTCGGCACCGAGCGTCGGAAGCGGACGAACCGCTTTCGGGACGTGCTCGAGCGCGGAATCGACCTCGCGTTCGGCTCCGATTGCATGCCGCTAGATCCCCTGCTGGGAATCGACTACGCCGTGAACGCGCCGACCGAAGCCCAGCGCCTCTCCGTCACCGAGGCGATCCGCGCCTACACCCGTGGCTCCGCTTACGCCGGGTTCGACGAGGACCGACTGGGAACGCTCGAGGTCGGCAAACGGGCCGATATCGTCGTCCTCGAGGACTCGCCGTGGGCGCAGCCGGAGCGAATCGACGAGATCGACGTGGCGACGACGGTGGTCGACGGCGAGGTCGTCTTCGAGAACTGAGGGGGCCGGAACGCCTCACCTCGAGAGCCAGTACCGGTGGTGCTCTCTGTCGGCGATACTGCGCGTTGTTCTGAGCCCGACGGGACGACGCCGCGCGAGCTCGAGTGCGAGGCGGCACCGACGCTTTTGTCCCCGCCCGTCGTCGGGTCGCCCATGGACACGGGACTGCTGACGACGAGCACCGACGAGCTCGCGGAGGCCGACGTCGCCGTCCGCGCCGAGGAACTGGGATACGACGACGTCTGGCTGCCCGAGCTGTGGGGCGAGAGCGGCGTCGTCCGGGCGACCGAGATCGCGACCCGAACCAACGAGCTCGGGATCGCATCGGCGATTCTGAACGTCTACTCGCGCTCGCCGGCCGTCCTCGCGATGACCGCGGCCTCGCTGCAGCGGGTCTCGGACGGCCGGTTCACGCTCGGGGTCGGCACGAGCACGAGGAAGTCCGTCGAGGACCTCCACGGCGAGAGCTTCGACCGTCCCGTGCGTCGCGCCCACGAGACGATCGAACTCGTCCGCGCGTTCACCGCGGGGGAGGGACGGGTCGACTACGACGGCGAACTGCTCGCGGCGAGCGAGTTTCCCTCCCTCGAGGCGCCGACGCCGATCTACCACGCGGGACTGGGGCCGGTGAACCGACGGGTCGTCGGTCGGCTCGCCGACGGCTGGATCCCGCACAACATCCCCTTCTCGCGGCTCGAGGACGCCTTTGAGGAGGTCGCGGAGGCGGCCCGGGAACGGGACCGCGATCCCCAGGAGATCACGGTCGCGCCGTACGTCCCCGCGGCCGTCAGCGAGGACCTCGATGCGGCTCGAGACGCGATCCGCGGCCACCTCGCCTACTACGTCGGCAGCGGCGAGGGGTACCGACGGGCCGTCGGTTCGGCGTACCCCGACGAGGCGGCGCGGATCGCCGAGGCCTGGCGGGAGGGAGAACGGGGGGCAGCCGCGGACGCCGTCACCGACGAGATGATCGCCGACCTCGGTGTCGCGGGGACGCCCGCGGACGCCCGGGAGCGCCTCGAGTCCCTCGTCGCCGACACCGTCATCGACTACCCGATCGTCGTCGTCCCCGAGCCCGCCTCGAGCGCGGTGACGGAGCTGACGATCGAGACGCTCGCGCCCGATCGGTAGCGGACCGAAGGCGGGCCGTGACGGTCGGGAGAGAGCTTTCCCTCTCGAGTGTCTCCCTTCGAGCGTGACCGAGCCGATTCGAAACTGTCCGGACCACGGACCGTTCGCGACGGACGACGATCGGTGTCCTCGCTGCGGCGACGAGGGCGAGACGCTCCTTTCGGGAGATCGACGACGTCGCCTCTCGAAGTACGCGAGCGGCGCCCTGCGACACTTCCCCGAGGACGCCGGCCTCGAGCTCGACGAGCGGGGGTGGGCGAGCCTCGAGGCGCTGGTCGATGCCGTCGAACGGACGTACGACTGGGCGGGTGCCGAGCACGTCGCGGCCGTGATCGCGACCGATCCGAAGGGGCGGTTCGAACGAACTGGCAGTGACGGCGACGACGGGAGCGGCGACCGCGTCCGTGCGGCCTACGGCCACTCCGTCGACGTCGACCTCGAGCCGACCGACGCGCCCGTCCCCGACGAGCTCTACCACGGCACCGACCCGTCGAACCTCGCGTCGATCCGCGAGTCGGGCCTGCGGCCGATGTCCCGCCAGCACGTCCACCTCTCGGTGAGTCCCGAGGCCGCCCGCCGCGTCGGGCGTCGCCACGCGAGCGATCCCGTCGTCCTCGTCGTCGACGCCGCGGAGATGCTCGCGGACGGGCGTCGGATCGCGAAACGCGGCCGCGAGACGTACACGACGGACCGGGTACCGCCGGCGTACCTCGAGGGCGGCGACGAACCGGTCGGCGATCGCTGACGGCGAGCCGCGAGCGACGTTGCAGGTGCGGGTCGGTGGCTTATCCGCGCCACCGGGATAGGGTCGGGTATGACGGAGCTTCCCCTCGAACCCGACGCTGGCTGGAACACGCTCTACCTCGGCGGCGAGTGGGTCGATCCCGGCGACCGGGAGTCGATCGCCGTCGAGAACCCCTACACCCGCGAGCAGATCGCGAGCGTTCCCGCCGGCACGACCGACGACGTCGACCGGGCGTACGAGCGGGCCCGCGAGGCCCAGCGGTCCTGGACCGAGCAGCCGCCCCAGCGGCGGGCCGGACTGGTGACGGCCGCCCTCGAGTACGTCGGCGAGCACCGCGAGGCGATCACCGAGCTGCTCGCCGTCGAGTCCGGCAGCGCGCCCGTCAAGGCCGACGCCGAGATCCGGACCGCCCGCGGGATGATGCAGGAGGCGGCGAGTTTTCCGTTCCGGATGAAAGGCGAGCACGCGGAGTCGGTCACGCCGGGCAAGGAAAACGTCGTCGAGCGTCGACCCGTCGGCGTCGTCGGCGTCATCTCGCCGTGGAACTTCCCGCTGCACCTGTCGATGCGGGCCGTCGCGCCGGCGCTTGCCGCGGGCAACGGCGTCGTCCTCAAACCGGCCTCGAACACGCCGATCACCGGCGGCCTGTTGCTCGCGCGGATCTTCGAGGCGGCCGGCGTCCCCGAGGGACTGCTGAGCGTCGTCCCCGGCCGGGGCTCGGAAATCGGCGACGCGATCGCGGGTCACGACGTCCCCCGCGTCGTCGCCTTTACGGGGTCGACGCCGGTCGGCCAGGGCGTCGGCGAGCGGGCCGCGGGCAACAACGCGTTGCCGGCGCTGGAACTGGGCGGGAACAACGTCCACGTCGTCACCGAGCACGCCGACCTCGAGCGAGCCGTCGACGGCGGCGTCTTCGGCTCCTTCCTCCACCAGGGCCAGGCCTGCATCTCGATCAACCGCCACCTCGTCCACGAGTCGGTCTACGACGAGTACGTCGACGCACTGGCCGACCGGGCCGCGAGCCTGCCGACGGGCGACCCGACCGACGAGGAGACGATTATCGGGCCGATCATCGACGAGAGCCAGCGCGACGAGATCCTCGAGCTCGTCGCGGAGACCGTCGAGGCGGGCGCGACCCTCGAGGCGGGCGGCGAGACGGCCGCAATCGACGGCGTCGACGACTCGCTGATCGTCGAGCCGACAGTCCTCTCGGGGGTCGACAACGACGCGGCCGCCGCGTCCAACGAACACTTCGGCCCCGTCGCCCCCGTGATTCCGTACGCCGACGACGAGGAGGCGATCGAGCTGGCCAACGACACGATCCACGGCCTGTCGGGGTCGGTCCACGGCGAGGACCTCGAGCAGGCCCGGCGGATCGCCGACGGGATCGACACCGGGATGGTCCACATCAACGACCAGCCGATCAACGACGAGCCCCACGTCCCCTTCGGCGGGGTGAAACAGTCGGGGCTGGGACGGTACAACGGCGAGTCCATCCTCGAGGAGCTGACGACGACGAAGTGGGTCTCGATCCAGCGCGAGCCCCGGGAGTATCCCTTCTAGCGGGCGCTCGTCGGGGCGCCGTCGGCAGCTGACGGGAAATTTATCCGTTTCAATAGCCACTACGCGGACATGAGTACGCGAGCGGATTCCGACGAGGGGGGAGGGGTGTTCTGGCGGCGTTCCGACGGCGACGCGGCGCTCGAGCGGTACCGAACCCTCGTCGGGACGATCGACGACGGACTCTACCAACTCGACGGCGACGGGACCTTCGTCGCGGTCAACGATGCGATCGTCGGCCTGACGGGCTACGCGCGCGACGAGCTCCTAGGGGCGCACGTCTCGCTGATTCTGGCCGACGGCGATGCGTCCGCGATCGAAACCACGGTAGCGGATCGACGCGCCGGCGCGAGCGACGACCCCGCGACGTTCGAGCTGGGGCTCCAAGCGGCCGGCGGCGAAACCGTGCCGTGTGAACTCCGCGTCGCTCCGCTCGGGAGCGTCGGCGATCGCCGGGGGACGATCGGCGTGGTACGGGATCGCACCGGACAGAAACGGCGGCTGGACTCGTTCGAGCCGTCGGACGCGCCGCCGAACACCGTCGCCGACGTCCTCGACGAGGTCGACATCGGCGCGTTCGTCCTCGACGACGAGTTCGATATCGCGTGGGCCGACGAGACCGTCGCACGGTACTTCGGGCTGGATCGGGACGCGATCGTCAGCCGCGACAAACGGACCCTGGTGGAGGAGACGACGAAACACGTCGTGGCGGAACCCGACCGATTCGCGGAGACGGTGACGGCGACCTACGACGACAACGGCTCCGTCGAGCGCTTCGAGTGTCGGATCACGCCGGGCGAGGACCGCGAGGAACGGTGGCTCGAGCACTACAGCAAACCGATCGAGTCGGGCCGCTACGCCGGCGGACGGATCGAGCTCTACTACGACATCACCGACAGGAAACGCTCGGAGAGCGCCCTCCGGGAGAGCCGCGAGGAGTTTCGCTCGCTGGTCGACTCGATCGAGGAGTACGCGATCTTCCGGCTGGATCCCGAGGGGCGCGTGATCAGCTGGAACGCGGGCGCCGAGCGGATCAAAGGGTACGACCCCGAGGCGATCCTCGGCGAGCACTTCTCGGTCTTTTACACCCAGGAGGCCCGCGCGGCGGGCGTTCCGGAGCGAAACCTCGAGCGAGCGACCGAGCGCGGCTCGGTCGAGGACGAGGGGTGGCGCGTCCGCGCGGACGGATCGCAGTTCTGGGCGAACGTCACCATCTCCCCGATTCGGGACGCCGACGGCACTCACCGGGGCTACCTGAAGGTAACCCGGGACATGACCGAGCGACGGAAGCGCGAGCGACGGCTCGAGAGCGAACTCGAGGGCGTGTTCGGCAGGATCTCCGACGCGTTCTACGCGGTCGACGAGGAGTTCCGGTTCACCCACGTCAACGACCGCGCCGAGGACCTCCTCCAGCACTCCGAGGACGAACTGCTCGGCGAGCGCCTCTGGGACGTGTTCCCGTCGGCCGCCGAACTCGACGAGGTCTGGAACGCGTTCCACACGGCGCGGGAGACCCAGGAGGCGACCAGCTACGAGCTCTACTACGATACGCTCGGGTTCTGGGTCGAGGCGAACCTCTACCCGTCCGAAACCGGGATCTCGGTCTATTTCCGGGACGTCACAGAACGCAAGGAACGCGAGCGGTACCTCGAGGACGCCAAGGAGCAACTCGAGGCCGCGACCGAGGCCGGCGCGGTCGGGACCTGGGAGTGGGACGTCACCGAGGACGCGCTCGTCGCCGGCGCCTCCTTCGCGCGAACGTTCGGCCTCGATCCGGAGCGCGCGCGTGAGGGGCTCCCGCTCGAGCGAGTGCTGTCGTCGGTCCACGAGAACGACCGCGACCGCGTCGCGGCGCGGATCGAGGACGCCCTCGAGAGCTGCGGCGAGTACGAAGCGGAGTACCGCGTTCGCGACGCCGACGGCGAGATCCGCTGGGTCTTCGCTCGCGGCCACGTCGAGTGCGACGAGGCGGGCGACGCCGAGACGTTCCCGGGCGCGCTCACCGACATCACGGAGCGCAAGCGGGCCGAGCTCGAGGCCGAGAACCAGCGCCGGCAACTCGAGACGCTCTTCCGGGTGTTGCCCGTCGGCGCCGTCGTCGCGGACGCGGACGGGTCGCTGGTCAGAGCCAACGCCGCGGCCCGGGAGATCTGGGGCGGGGACGTCTTCGACGCCGAGTCCGTCGACGAGTACGAGAAGTACGACGCCGTCTGGGCGGACTCCGGCGACCCCGTCGAGCCCGAGGAATGGACGATGTCGCAAGTCCTCCGGGGCGAGGAGGTGACGGAGCCGAACGTCTACGAGATCCGGACGTTCGACGGACAACGGCGGATCATCATGGAACACGGAATGCCCGTCAGGGACAGCCGCGGCGACGTGCGCCGCGCGGTCGTGACGCTCACCGACGTCACCGAGCGCCGGGAGTACCGCCGAAAGCTCGAGGAGACGATCGAACAGCTCGAGACCTCGAACGAACGGCTCGAACACTTCGCGTACGCGGCCAGCCACGACCTCCAGGAGCCCCTGCGGATGGTCTCGAGCTACCTCCGGCTGCTCGAGGACCGCTACGGCGACGCCTTCGACGCCGACGGCGAGGAGTTTCTGGCGTTCGCCCTCGACGGCGCGGATCGGATGCGGAACATGATCGACGGGCTGCTCGAGTACTCCCGCGTCGAAACCCAGGGGAGCCCCCTCGAGCCGACCGACCTCGAGGACATCGTCGAGGACGTTCGCGCCGACCTGCAGTTCCGGATCGAGGAGAGCGGTGCCGACGTGACGGTCGATCGGCTCCCCCGGGTCGAGGGCGACGCCGACCAGTTGCGGCAGGTGTTCCAGAACCTGCTCGAGAACGCGATCGAGTACAGCGGCGACGAGCCGCCGACGATTCGCGTCGACGCCGAGCGGCGAGGCGATCGGTGGTCGGTCGCGGTCCACGACGAGGGGATCGGCATCGACCCCGACGACCAGGACCGCGTGTTCGAGGTCTTCCAGCGGCTCCACGGCCGTGGCGAGCACGAGGGGATGGGGATCGGACTCGCGCTGTGTCAGCGGATCGTCGAGCGCCACGGCGGCGAGATCGCCGTCGACTCCGAACCCGGCGAGGGGGCGACGTTCTCGGTGACGCTACCCGCGGTCGACGAGACGTAGCGGTCGATCGGGATCCGCCGTGGCGCTCGAGTCGGGCTCCCGGGAGTCGAACCGCGCGAAGACGGGTGCTCGCTACGCACGCACTCGCTTGTGATTCTTTCCGTGCAAATCTTCGATTCGAACGCCGTTGCTCGCGAGTTGCTCGCAGCAGAAATGCGAGGGAAGGGATTTGAACCACGCCCGAGAACCTGCTCGCTCCGCTCGCAGAACCTCGGTCTGATTCGAATCCCACAGTTCGATTCCCGCTGCTCGCGAGTTGCTCGCAGCAGAAATGCGAGGGAAGGGATTTGAACCCTCGGACCCCTACGGGAGCGGGTCTTAAGCCCACCGCCGTTGGCCTGCTTGGCTACCCTCGCGCGGAACGCACTCGAGGCTACTCGTCGTCTCGGGATGTGCGTTTCGGTGTCCGTCGAGACGCGACCGCCCCGCGGCTCACTCGTCGGGCCCGCCGTTGTTCGCGTCGGCCACCGCCCGTTTCTCCGATTCGGCGCCGACCGTCCCCTCGAGGTGGCCGTCGACGGCGGGCTCCCCGGAGTGCGCCCGCGCGAAGCAGTCGAAGGTGAGCTTCGCGCCGCCGAGGACGACCGGACCGACGAACAGCCCGACGGCGCCGAAGGCGATGAGCCCGCCGAAGATGCCGACGACGACGATGGTGGAGTTGAACGCGTCGGTGTGACCGATCAGCGCGGGTCGGAGATACGTATCCGAGAAGGTGATGAGCAGCCCGTAGACGGCGACCGCGGCGCCGGCGGTCGGCCGTCCGACCGCAACGAGGTAGCCCGCGGCCGGAATCCAGACCCCGAACGCCCCGACCAGCGGCAACAGGGTGAGCACGAACGTCGCGACGGTCAGGAAGATGACGGCGGGGACCCCGGCGACCAGGAGGCCGACACCCAGCAATACCGCCTGAATGGCCGCGACGGCCGCGTTCCCGACGACCGAGGCCCACATGAGGTCGTCCAGTCCCGCACAGAGTTCGTTGACGATCCGATCGTCGACGGGCACGACCCACTTGGTCCACGCGACGACCCGCTCGCCGTCCCGCAACAGACCGAAGAGGACGAACAGCGTGACGGTCAGTCCGATGAACAGGCCCGGCAGGCTGCCGACGAAATCGAGCGCTCCCGTCGCGACCTGCTGGAGGGCCGTGGCGATTCGATCCTGGTTCGACTCGTACAGCGAGACGGGATCGACGGGGAGGTCCTCGGTACCGAGAACCTCCTGGACCGTTCCGACGTCGAACTGTCCCTCCCTGATCGCGGGAACCACCCCGAGGGCCTGTCGGACGGCGATCGTGACGACGTACACCAACGGAATCAACACGACGAGCAGCGTCGCCACCACCATGACGAACGCCGCGATCGTCGGTCTGAGGTAGTTCTCGAGGCGGCGCTGAAGGGGGTAGAGCACGTACGCGAGAACGAGACCGAACAGCACGTACTGAATGTAGGGGACGAGAACGAGCAGCGCGAGGACGCCGCTCAGTAGCGTGATCGCGATCAGTCCGCGCTGCTCGAGATCCCAGTCCGAGAGGTAGCTCCCGTCTGCCATGCGTGGTCGTTCACGCGGCCGCGGGATTAGTCCACTGCTGGAACCGCGCCGACTCGGCGGTTCCGCGGCCGCATCGCCGCCTCACCAGTCGACGCTCAACGTGCCGTCGCCCCGCGGATCCGGGGCGAGCTCCTCGTCGGTGCGACGGTCGATCACGTGGATGCAGCCCTCGCCTTTCTTCGCCGGACAGACCTCCGCGGCCCGGAGGTTGTGCTCGAGGTCGTCCTCCCCGAAGAAGTACGCTTCCGGCCGAGCGATCCCCGTGGCGATCGACAGCTCCCAGTTGTCGCTGACCTCGGCGCACTTGCCCGCGCCGAAGCACCTGTTCGCCTCGAAGACGAGCTTGTACGGTTTCTCCTCGACCGGGGGTGCGTCCGCCGAGCCGACGTCGCTCGCGCGTTTGATCTCGTCGTCGCTCATGTCGAAGTCGTTCGGCCGCGTCGGCTTTCGCGTTACGGTCGCGCGCTCGGGTCGGGGACGTCGGTCGGTCGTGGCAGCTCGTAGCTCACGCCCGTCAGCTCCCGCGAAACCGCCCACAGCCGGCGGGCGGTCTCCTCGTCGTACGATCGGTCCGAGGAGGCCTGCCGCTCGGGGGACCCGCGCATGTTTCCGAGCCCGCCGGGACCGTAGTAGGCGCCGCCCTCGACCTCGGGGGCGGTCGCGGCGTACAGCGTCGGTAACGCGCCCGCCGCCGCGGACTGGGCGACCACCGCGTTCATGAGCTTCATCGCCGCCAGCCGGAGCCGGCTCCCCTGCCGTTCGGGACCGCGAAACTGCAGGTTCGTGTTCGCGTAGCCCGGATGGACCGCCACGCTGTCGGCGTTCAGCCCGGCCGTGAGGAAGCGTCGCTCGAGTTCGTAGGCGAACAGCACGTTCGCCAGCTTCGACTGGGCGTAGGCGCCCCACGGATCGTAGGCGCGCTCGCCGTGGAGGTCGTCGAAGTCGATCTCGCCGCGCTCGTGGACCCCGCTCGAGACGGTGACGACCCGCGCGGGCTGGTCGCTGTCGGTCGCCAGGTTCTCGAGCAAGAGCCCGGTAAGCGCGAAGTGACCGAGGTGGTTGACGCCGAACTGCGTCTCGAACCCGTCGGCGGTTTCGCTCCGCGGGATCGCCATCACGCCGGCGTTGTTGATCAGCACGTCGACCGACTCGTCGAGTCGGTCCGCGAACGAACGGATCGACTCGAGGTCGCCCAGGTCGCAGGCCTCGACGCGGAGGTCGGCCTCGGGCGCGTCGTACCGGACGTCACGGGCCGCCCGCTCGCCCCGATCCGCGCTCCGGCAGGCCATGATCACCCGTGCGCCGTTGCGCGCGAGCTCGCGGGTCGCCTCGAGGCCGATCCCGCTGTTGGCGCCGGTTACGACGATCGTCCGTTCGCTCTGGTCGGGAACGTCCGCAGCCGTCCAGCTCATACGACAGTCAGGAAGCCGACCCCCCTAAGCGTAGCCGTTGCATCGTTTGGCCGCGGACCGTCGGAGGTCGGTGCGACCGAAGCGACGGCCGGGTGCGTCGACGCGTCCGCGACGGGACGTGGTCGGCGGCGCCTACTCGTAGTCGACCGACACCGACTCGAGGACGACGTCCTCGCGGGGTCGGTCGTTGGCGTCGGTCTCGACGTTGCCGATCGCTTCGACGACGTCCATCCCGTCAGTGACTTTCCCGAAGACGGCGTGGCGGTCGTCGAGGTGAGGCTGGGCGTCCAGCGTGATGAAAAACTGCGACCCGTTCGTGTCGGGTCCGGAGTTGGCCATCGAGAGGACCCCGGCGTCGTCGTGGCGCAGCTCCTCGTGGAACTCGTCGTCGAACTGGTAGCCGGGGCCGCCCCGACCCGTCTCGGTCGGGTCCCCGCCCTGGATCATGAACCCGTCGATGATGCGGTGAAAGAGCACGTCGTCGTACAGCGGTTCGCCCTCGACCTCCTCGCCCGTCTCGGGGTCGGTCCACTCCTGACCGCCCGTCGCGAGTCCGACGAAGTTGTCGACGGTGCGGGGCGCGCGCTCGTCGTAGAGTTCGACCTCGATGTCGCCCTTGCTGGTGTGCAGGGTCGCAGTAACGTTGCTCATACCTCGACCGACGGTCGGACGGGTGAAAACGGTAGTGGTCTCGGAACGGTGTGGCCGCCTGCCGCAGGTACATACCGCCCGACGTGGTACGGGACGGCCATGACCGCGGGAACGCACACGAGCGAGGAGGTGACGCTCGCGCGGCTGCCGTCGGGCGTTGAGATCACGACGACGGTCCACAGCTACGAGGGCGACGACGACGGGCCGACGCTGTACGTCCAGGCCGCCCAGCACGGCCGCGAGATAAACGGCACCGAGACGCTGCGACGCTTTCACGAGCGGCTCCCACTCGAGTCGCTGTCGGGGCGGATCGTCGCCGTCCCGGTCGCGAACCCGCTCACCTTCGATCGGGTCTCGTACACGACGCCGGAGATCATCGACAGCGTCAACCCGAACATGAACCGGGTGTGGCCCGGCGACGCCGACGGCAGCCTCCACCAGCGCATGGCGGCCCGCCTCTGGGAGTACGTCGAGGGCGCCGACGCCGTCGTCGACCTCCACACCGGGAGTCCCGACATGCTCCCCCACGTCGTCTTCCTCGAGGGCGACGAGGAGTCCCGCGCGCTGGCCGAGGCGTTCGGCACCGACCTCCTGCTCTCGGAGGAGGCCGACGACGACGCGAGCGAGGAGTGGCACCGCCGCGGGTTCGCCGGGAAGCTCCGGGTCGCGGCCGCAAACGAGGGGATCCCCGCGATCACGCCCGAGCTGGCACACAACAAACAGATCCTCGAGGACGCCGTCGAGATCGGCGTCGACGGACTGTGCGACGTCTGTCGCCAGCTCGGGATGCTCCCGGGCGAGGTCCCCGACCGCGAACAGACCCTCGCCAGGAACCACCTCGGCCAGGTCGTCGCCGACGAGTCGGGGCTGTTCCGTCCGGAGCCGAGCCTCGAGGTCGGTCGGCCGGTCGCCGCGGGCGATCCGCTGGGGACGGTGTACGATCCGACCACCTACGAGCCACTCCAGTCGGCGACCGCGAACCGCGGGGGGCTGCTCTACACGCTCACCCGCGAGTCGACCGTCGCGGCCGGCGACAAGCTCGCGAGCGTCGCCCTGATCCGCGAGGAGTGAGCGGCGACGCGGTCCGGGTTTCGGTTCGGACCGCCTAGCAGGTCGAGAACCCGCCGTCGACGACCAGTCCGTGGCCGCTGACGAAGGAAGCCTCGTCGCTCGCGAGAAACAGGATCGCGTCGGCGACCTCCTCGGGTTCGGCGAGGCGCTTGAGCGGGTACTCCTCGGCCATCGCCTCGCGGGCCGCCTCGGGGTCGTCCCGTCCGGCGAGGTACTGCTCGAGCAACGCGGTGTCGGTAAAGCCCGGACAGACGGTGTTCGCGCGCACCCCGTACGGACCCGCCTCGGCGGCGATCGCCCGCGTCAGGTTCAACACGGCGCCCTTGCTCAGCGAGTAGGCCGCCTGTTTGGGCAGCCCGAGGATGCTCGCCAGCGAGCCGACGTTGACGATCGCGCCCTCGCCGCGGTCTTTCATGTGGGGCAGTGCGGCGTGACAGCCGTTCCAGACGCCCTTGACGTTGACGTCGATAACGAAATCCCGCATCGAGTCGGCGGTGTCCTCGAGGCGCGACGAGGGATGGCCCGTGCCCGCGTTGTTGACGAGGACGTCGAGGCCGTAAGACTCGTCGACGGCGTCGACGACCGCGTGGAACGCCTCGCCGTCGGTGACGTCTAACTCGTGGAACTCCGCCTCGGCGCCGTCCGCGGCGAGGTCGTCCGCGACCGCCTCCCCCCCGTCGCCGTCGACGTCAGTGACGATCACCCTGGCCCCCTCCTCGGCGAACCGCTCCGCCGTCGACCGTCCGATTCCCGACGCCGCTCCGGTGATGAGAGCCGTCTCGTTCTCGAGTCGCATACCACGACCCTCGAAGGGAAACTATATAAAATCGTTCGTGATCTCGGCAGATTTTCGAGCAGCGTTAGACGAAATCGCTCGGGGACGAACCGGTGGTAACGAATGCCGGGACGATCTCAGAACTCGCTTTCGACGTAGACGCCGATAGTACCGCCGAGGGCGCTCAGCCCGACGGTGTACACCGCCGCAAAGAGAAGTCCGAACAGCCCTACGAGACCCAACGCGGGCGACGTTGGACCGAATCCGAGGACGAAAAGCAACGCGAACCCGACGAAAAGCACCGGCACGAGCGCGACCAGTCCGGCGAGCGCGCCGACTCTCAGTCCGCCGTCGGTATCGCCCCCCTCGAGGTAGCCGGCGACGGCGCCCCCGAGCACCGGCGACAGCGGAACGAACGAGAGGACGACTCCGACGACGCCGCCGATGACGGCGTTGAGCGCGGTGCTCGAGCCGCGCCCGGAATCCTGTTCGCCGACCGGCGGCGGGGTCGAGTTCTCGAGCGACGGCGGCGGATCGTTCGGAGCCGTACGCCAACCAATACACGATAGTTGATATATCTGACTGTCAGATCTTCGTAATGGGCAGAACGATTACCGACGAGGACGCCGATCGCCACGTTCCGACCGTCAGCGGGCTCGACCGTGACGGCTCCTCGTGAGAATCCGAAGGGAACCCCTCGACTCAGAACTCGCGTAGCTCCTCGAGCACCGCCTGCGCGCTGCCGTCGGCGATGGCGTCGCGGGCCCGCTCGAGGCCGTCCTCGAGGCTGTCGACGTCCCGGCGGGCGTACATCCTGAAGGCGCCGTTGAGCGCGACGGCGTCGGCGAACTGGTCGTCGCGCTCCCCGGCCAGCACGTCCTCGGTGATCGCCGCGGAGTCGGCGGCGACGTCGTCGACTGCCAGATCCTCGCTTTCCATCTCCATGCCGTACTCGGCGGTCTCGATCTCGTAGTCCTCCAGTTCTTCGCCGGCGTTCCACTCGGCGACCTTCGTGTATCCCGGCCGGATGTCGTCGTACCCCTCCATGCCCTGGAAGAAGATCGCTCTCGAGAACTCGAGTCGCTCGCTCTCTGCCATGAGGTCGGTCAGCTTCTTCGCGAACGCGAGGTGGTAAAAGGAGCCGAGGTGGACGTCGGCCTCGGCGGGGTTGGCGATCGTCTCGATCGTGTTGACGAACGTTCGGACGCCCATCTCGTCGCGTCGTTCGAAGAGGTCGTCGATCCCGGGGTTGAACGCGGGCTGGTAGTAGAAGCCGAACCCGGTCTCGTCGACCATCTCGGCGCTGGCTCCGGGCTCGAGATCGGTGCGAACGCCCAGTTCGTCCAGCACGTGTTTGTACGCCGTCTCCTTCTGGGTCGGAACGCCGTCCCCGGAGTGGACGACGACGGGCGTGCCGGCCGCGGCGGCGACGACGCCGGCGCCGACGCCGAGCAGCGCGGAGGTGTGCTTGCCGTCGTAGTTCGCGCCGCAGTCGACGGGATCGCACTCGGGTGCGGCCGTACGCACCGACTCCTCGCGCATGACGTCGGCGTACGCCGCCAGCTCCTCGGGGGTGTTTCGCTTCCAGCGGTTCGCGAGCCAGAACGCGCCCAGCGTCGTCTCCTCGGGCTCGCCCGCGAGGATCCGCCGGAGCGCCTCGCGGGCCTGCTCGCGGGTCATGTCGTCGGCCGACTTTGGTCCCGAACCGACGACCTCGGTCAGCAGCCGCTTGAGCGGCCACTCGCCGAACGTATCGGATGACTGAGTCATAGGCCGTCGTTGGCCAAGCGGGCGCAAAAGAGTCCCGTTTCCGGCGCTTTTTCGGGGCCGTCTCCGACGCCGGACGACGCGGTCGGGGCCGGAACGGACCTCGCTCTCGAGGCGGTTTCGCGGTCCATAGCCGTCCCGAAGGCCGGCTCAGCGAGCCGTCTCAGCGAACGATCGTCACCGGGACCGGGGAGCGCCGGGTCACGCTCTCGGCGACGCTGCCCAGCAGGACGCGGCTTGCTCCCGAGCGGCCGTGGCTGCCCATGACGATCCCGTCGACGTCGTGCTCGTCCGCGTAGTCGACGATCGAGCGGGCGACCGCCCCCGTGACCCACTCCGTCTCGAGTTCGACCCCCCGTTCGGCGGCCGTCTCGCGGGCCTCCTCGAGGAGCGCCTCCGCCTGCCGCTCGTAGTTCTCTTCGATCCGCTCGTAGTCGGCCGTGATGCTGCCCTCGATCCCGGTCGCCGCGTAGAACTTTCGCGGGTCGATGACGTGTATCGCCGTGATCGTCGCGTCCGAGTGGGTCTCGAGGGCGTACTCGAGGGCCTCGGTCGACCGCTCCGAGTCGTCGATCGGAACCAGCACGCTGGAAACCATAGCGAGACCTACGGGAACCAGCGCCATAAACGGATTCCCCGGGGTCGAGGGGACTACTCGAGCGCGGCGTCGACGAGTTCGATCGGCGTCGGGGGCTCCTCGACGTCCCCGTCGCGGTTCTGCAGCTGGGTGCGACAGGAGGCGCCGGGCGCGACCACCCGCTCGCCGGGGCTGGCCTCGACCTGGTCGTAGAGGATCGACGCGATGGCGTCGCTCATCGAGCCGTGTTCGGCCTCGTAACCGAAGCTGCCGGCCATCCCGCAGCAACCCGAGTCGAGGGGGTCGACGGCGTAGCCGGCTCGCCGGAGGACGCCGACGGCGTGGTGATCTTTCGCCGTCGCCTTCTGGTGGCAGTGGCCGTGGTAGGTCAGCGACTCGTCGGGGGCGTCGAACGCGAGCCGTTCGTCCAGCCGGAACGTATCGAGGTACTCGCAGACTCCGTAGCTCGCCTCCGCCAGGGTTCGGGCGTCCTCGTCGGAGAGCAAGTCGAGGTAGTCCGACTGGAGCATGACCGCGTCCGAGGGCTCGATCACGACGACGTCCCAGCCGTCCTCGACCAGCGGCGCCAGCGCACGGACGTTCTCGCGGGCGGTCGCCTCGGCCCGCTCGAGAAAGCCTTTCGAGAACGCGGGCCGACCCGTATCGTCGAGGTCGTCGGGCACCTTCACGGGGACGCCCGCGGCTTCGAGAACGCGCACGGCGGCTTTGCCCGCCTCGGGGTGGCTGTAGGTGGTGTAGGGGTCGGGGTAGACGATCGCCTTTCGGTCGGCATCGCGCTCGGGCGCGCGCGAACCGTCCGTCCGCTCGCGGGACTGGGTCCCGTTCGCGCGAGCCGCGGAATCCGTCGGCTCCCTCGTCGCTTGCGCTTCCAGCGCTCGCTTTTTCGAGGTGGCCGCGCCGCCTCGCTCTTCGAACCAGTCCCGGAACGTCATCGGACGGAACGACGGCAGCGGCCGATCGGCGTCGATTCCGATCGTCGCCTCGAGGAGCGCCCGGGCGCCGGGAAGCTTCGGGGCCGCCGTCGAGAGCAGCGGGAGCCTCGAGCCCCACCGCGAGAGGGTGGCGACGTTCGCGAAGAGTCGATCCCGCAGCGACGAGCCGTTTCGCTCGTGGTACTCGTGGGTGACCTCCGCTTTGAGTTTGGCCATGTCGACCTCGCTCGGACAGTCGATCGCACACCCCTTGCAGCCGATACAGAGGTCCATCACCTCCTCGACGAACTCGTCGGAGAAGGCCTCGCCCGGATCGAGGTCGCCGCTCATCGCCTGCCGAAGCGCGTTCGCCCGCCCGCGGGTGCTCGTGATCTCCTCCTCGCTCGCCCGGAAGGTCGGACACATCACGCCGCCCGTCGTGGACTGCTCGCCCCGACAGCCGCCACAGCCGTGGCAGAGTTCGACCATCCCCTGGAAGCCGTTGTCGTTGTCCCACTCGAGGGTGGGCTCGAAGCCGGGTTCGAACGCGTAGTCGGGGCCGAACCGGTGGTGCTCGGTCATGTCGGTGGGGTCGTCGTCGCGGAAGACGACCTGACCGGGATTCAGGAGCCAGTCGGGGTCGAACGCCGTCTTCACCTCCTGGAAGGTCTCCCACAGCTCCTCGCCGTACAGTTTCCGGTTCCACTGGGTGCGCGCGCGGCCGTCGCCGTGCTCGCCCGAGACCGAGCCGTCGTACTCGACGACCAGATCCGTGACGGCGTCGGCGATCGACGCCATCTCCTCGAGCCCTGCCTCGGTCTTCGTGTCGATCAGCGGGCGGATGTGGAGGACGCCGGGCCCGGCGTGGGCGTAGAAGCTGGCGTAGGTGTCGTGGTCCTCGAGTACGGCCTGGAAGTCCGCGACGAACGCCGGGAGGTTCTCGGGGGGGACGGCGGTGTCCTCGAGGAACGCGATGTGCTTCTCGTCGGTCGTTCGCGAGAGCAGGATCGGGAGCCCGGACTTGCGGAGCTTCCAGATCTGGCTCCGGCTCTCGGCGTCGTGAGCTTCGATCGCGTCGAACGCCCGGACCGCCTCGTCAGCGACGACCCGCTCCGCTTCGGGGTCGGCGTCGCCGACGGGATCAACCGACGGGCAGCGATCGGCCAGCAGGTTCGCGACCCGCCGTTCGCCGTTGGCCGCGTCCTCGGCGTAGAACTCGACGATGAGGACGGCACCGGTCCCCTCGGGGAGCATCTCGGTGACGGGCGCGAACTCGGCGGTCCCTCGGGCGAGGTCGATCAGCACGTCGTCGATGACCTCGACCGCGGCCGCGTCGTGGTCGACGATCGCCGCCACGTCGTCCATCGCCTCGAGGACGGTGTCGTAGGCGAGCAGCGTCATGCTCTTCGTCTCGGGAACGGGCTCGAGCGAGACCGTCGCCTCGGTGACGATCGCGAGGGTTCCCTCGCTGCCACAGAGGAGTTTCGCGAGGTTGACGGTTCCGCCCTCGGCATCGGGCTCGCCGACGCTCCGAGTCGCGCCCCGTGCGTCCTCGCTCACGGCGTCGCCGTTCGCGTGCGCCGAGGCGCCTCGCGCCTCGCTGACCAACCAGTCCAGGTTGTACCCCGAGACGTTGCGCTTGAGGTCGGGGTACGTCTCCTCGATCAGGTCGCCCCGCTCCTCGAGGATCCGCGCGACCGCGGCGTAGATCGCCGACTCGAGGTCGTCGCCGTCAGCGAGGTTGGGCAGGTCCTCGATGGCGACCTCACCGAACCGCGTGCGGGTGCCGTCCGCGAGGACGACCTCCACCTCCTCGACGTAGGCGTCGGTCTTGCCGTACTGCAGGGAGTGGGCGCCCGTCGAGTTGTTCCCGATCGCGCCGCCCAGCGCGCTCTTGTCGCCCCAGGCGGGGTCGGGCGCGAACTTCAGTCCGTGGGGCTCGAGGGTCTCGTTGAGCGTCTCGAGGTAGATTCCGGGCTGGGCGGTCGCCCGACGGGTGTCGGGATCGACATCGACGACGCCGTCCATGTAGAGCGTGAAATCGAGCACGACGGCCTCGTTGACCGTCTGACCCGCGAGGCTCGTCCCGCCGCCCCGCGGGAGCACCGGGATTCCCCGTTCGGCGCAGTACTCGACGGTTGCGGCGACGTCGTCGGCCGAACGCGGAAAGACGACCGCGATGGGCGTCACCTCGTAGA
This sequence comes from Natronococcus sp. JC468, assembly GCF_012163165.1. Classification (NCBI taxonomy): domain Archaea; kingdom Methanobacteriati; phylum Methanobacteriota; class Halobacteria; order Halobacteriales; family Natrialbaceae; genus Natronococcus; species Natronococcus sp. JC468. Next base: position 48,378 of record NZ_JAAVUO010000001.1, on the reverse strand, counting down.
CGCTCGCGTCGGTCGCGTACAGCTCCCGCGAGTACGAATCGGCGCGCACGTCGCCCCCGACGAGACGGCCGATGTCCTCGACCAGCGCCGGCCGATCGACGTCGTCGCTCCGGTAGTCGTAGTCGGCTCTCGGATCGTCGGCCGGATCCGACCGGGAGGGTGGCGTCGTCGTCATTGGCGGGTCCGGAGTTCGTCCACACCGGGCGTTCCTGTCGCGATACCCGACCGATCGCCGAGAACCGCAGGGGGACGGTCACCGCCGCGCTCGAGGGAGAGTCCAACGGTCATCGTCCGTCCATGAGGGGACGCCGCATATAGATGCTGGGCTAGAGGACGGTGTTTCGTCGGCGCCGACGGGGGATGTCGGCGGCTTCGGCTACGAGCGCGAGGTGCGCCACCCGATCGATCCCGAGTCGCAGTCGATCGCCGGAAGTGTCGGTCTGCGTAGATAATGCGGAATTCGAGAGGTCTATCGGTCGACGATCGTCGGCGTTCGGAGCCTCGCCCGTCGCGTGTCCTTCGGAGCGATCGAACGCGGCGTTCGAGCGAATGATCGACCGTTTCGGGTTTCCGCCCGAAATCGCCCGCTCGAAATTGTGCGCTATCGTGAGAGTATCTACTACGTTCTACTCCTCGAACCGTACGCTTGTCCGACATACCACGGGAACCGTTCGAAACGGATCGAAGCCGACCGTCGAGGCCGGCCTCGCGGATCGCGCGGTGTTCGTCCTGTGAGCATCGTACGCCGGACGAGTCACCTCGAAAACGCTGTAACTTCGGTCGGGGAGGAGCGTCCCGTCGAGTACGGGGATCGGGTGTGGTCTGGGTGCGCACCACAATACCTAATGCGGGGTTCGCGTACTATCCACTATGCTGGATTTCGTACAGCTCGAGGCCGATCTCGATCGGGAGGAGCGGATGATCCGGGACACGGCCCGAGAGTTCGTCGAGGAACGCGTCAAACCCGACATCGGCGACCACTTCGAGGCGGGCACCTTCCCGAAAGAGCTCATCCCGAAGATGGGCGAACTCGGCTTCTACGCGCCGAACCTCGAGGGGTACGGCTCGCCGAACGTCTCGGAGACGGCGTACGGACTCCTCATGCAGGAGCTCGAGGCGGGCGACTCGGGGCTGCGCTCGATGGCCTCGGTCCAGGGCGCGCTCGTGATGTATCCGATCCACGCCTACGGCAGCGAGGCCCAGAAGGAGGAGTGGCTGCCCGCACTGGGTGAGGGCGAGGCCGTGGGCTGTTTCGGCCTGACCGAGCCCGAACACGGGTCGAACCCCTCGGCGATGGAGACCACCGCCGAGAGAGACGGCGACGGCTACGTCCTGAACGGCTCGAAGACCTGGATCACGAACGCGCCGATCGCCGACGTCGCGGTCGTCTGGGCGCGGGATCGCTCGAGCGAGGACGACCCCGTCCGCGGGTTCCTGGTCGAGACCGATCGGGACGGCGTCTCGACGAACAAATTAACCGAAAAGCTCTCCCTTCGCGCGTCGATCACCGGCGAGATCGGACTCAACGACGTTCGGATCCCCGAGGAGAACGTCCTATCGGGAGTGTCGGGGATGAAGGGGCCGCTGTCGTGTCTCACGCAGGCCCGGTTCGGGATCGCCTGGGGTGCGGTCGGGGCCGCCCGCGATTGTTTCGAGGAGGCCCGGGCCTACGCCACCGAACGCGAGCAGTTCGGCGGGCCGATCGGTCGCTTCCAGCTTCAACAGGAGAAGCTCGCCGAGATGGCAACCCAGATCACCCTGGCCCAGCTGCTGGCCTACCGGCTCGCCGACCTCAAGGAACGGGGAGAGATGCGCCCAAAGCACGTCTCGATGGCGAAGCGCAACAACGTCCGGACGGCCCGCGACCAGTCGCGGGTCGCTCGCGAGATGCTCGGCGGCAACGGGATCACGACCGACTACTCGCCGATGCGCCACATGGCGAACATGGAGACGGTCTACACCTACGAGGGGACCCACGACATCCACACGCTCGTCCTCGGCGAGGAGCTGACTGGCTTCCAGGCGTTCACGTAGCGGTGGCGATCCGCGGCGACCGAGGCGCCCATCGCCGAAAACGGCGTCCGCTCGAGCCGTCCCGTTAGATCTCGGTGACGACGTCGTGGCTCTGTGCGAGCTGCTCGGCGTCCTCGTCGAGCAGGGCGACGACGAGGTAGGGTGCGTACGACTCGAAGTACTCGACCAGCGCCGTGATCCGCTCGGCGTCGATCGCCTCAAGCGAGTCCAGCAGCATGAACGGCACCGTCTCGTAGACGTCGTGGACGAGGTATCCCGCCAGCGCGAACACCAGTCCCGTCACCTCGCGTTCGCTCTCGCTTAAGTGCTCGATCGCGTCCTCGTAGGCCGCCCCCTCCTCGGTGCTGCGGACGATCTTCAGGTCGAACGAGGACCGCGAGACCTTCCGGCGGCCCTCGCGGACCTCGCGGGTGGTGCGGTCGATCCAGATCCGATCGAGGTTGGCGTAGCCCAGCGTCTCGAGGAGGTTCTCCATGTGTTCGTTGAACGCCTCGACGGCGTCCTCCTCGATCCGGTCGATCCGGGTGCGCAGGTCGGTCAGCTCCTCGGTCGTCTCCTCGCGGCGGCTCTCGAGGCCCTCGCGTTCGTCGAGTCGCTCCTCGACGTCGGCGATCTCCTCCTCGATCTCGTCGCGCTCGCGCTCCTTGCGCTCGAGTTCGAACTCGAGCTGGTTGACCTCGCGGTGTTGCTCGAGGACGTCCTCGGAGCCGTCGCTCTCGAGGTCGTCGATCTCGCCCTCGAGGTCCTCGATCTCCTCGGTCAGGGACTCGCGGTCGTCGGCGAGGTCGTCGATCCTGTCGCGTCGGCGCTCGATCTCGTCGTCGATCGAGTCGAGGCGACGGGTGGCGCTTTCGTACTCCGTTCGGTTCTCGTCGACCTCGGCGCGGGTCGCCCGCTTCTCGTCGAGCTCGTCGTCGATCGACGACCGCTCCTCGAGGCGGTCCTGGTGGACCGACCGGAGCTGATCGAGCGTGGACTCGATCTGTTCGGTCGCGACCGACGAACCGCAGGTCCAGCAGGTGACCGTCTCCGAGTCGTCGTCGGCCAGCAGCTGGTCGGTGACGGCGCCGTCGGTTCGGTGCTCGTCGGTTTCGAGGAACTCGCCGGCCTCCTCGAGCAGCCGCTCGTTGAACTGGATCGTCCGCTGGAGCTGCGAGATCTCCTCGTTGAGGTCGTCCTTCTGGGCCTGCAGCGAGTCGATCTCTGCCTCCAGCCGACCGATATCGACGTCCTCGCCCGTCGAGAGCGCCTCGAGCCGGGCCTCGACCTCCTCGCGCTCGTCCTCGAGGGCCTCGATGCTCTCGCGCTCGGTGTCGATCCGATTCCGGGTGCGCTCGAGCTCCGACCGCGTCTCGCGTAGCTCGTCGAGTTTCGTCTCGAGCTCGGAGCGCTCCTCGCGGCGCGTCTCGACGTCGACGTTGGTCGCCTCGAGTCGCTCCTCGGCCTCCTCGAGTTCCTCGCGGAGCGAGTCGATCTCGTTGCTCGCTCGCGTCCGCTTGGCCTCGAGGTCGGGGAGGCGGTCCTCGAGCTGGTCGAGTTCGGCGAGTTCGTCGTCGATGCGTTGCTTTCGCTGCTCGAGCTGCTGGATTTCGGCCTTGATCGCCTCGGTGTCGACCGGTCGCATGATCAGCTCCCGGAGCTCGTCGCCTCGGGCGACGGCCCGGCGCGCCTCGTTGGACTCGAGCAGGAACGCGAACAGGTCCGCGATCTCCGGGTCATCGAGGTACGGGTCGCCGTCGGTGACGACGGTCCCGTTTCGCCGGTGGAGGGTCTGACGGTACGTCTCGTCGCCGAACTCGAGAATGGCCTCGCCCTCCTCCGCGTCGGCTTTGAGACTCGCCCGGTCGCTGCCGAGCGCGGCCATGATCCCCTGGAGCAGCGACGTTCTGTTGGTCGCGTTTCGCCCGGAGAGCACGGTGATTCCCCGCTGGAACGAGACGCTCGTCTCCTCGATACCGCCGATATTGCTTACCGAGAGCGTCGCCCGGTCCGGAGTCTCCCGATCCGATACGTTCTGGCTCGTTTTCATACGGTCGGGTAGCGCGGCCGAACGGATAGGTATTGTCCATTCACCTCCCATCTACCGGCGTTCGCGACCGTCAGCCGGAACAACCGCAGGACCCCTCCTCGAGGAGTTCACGGACCGTGTACTGCTGTTGACACTCCTCGCAGGTGACGGTCACGGAGACGAGGACGTCGAACTCGCCGATGTCGATGACGTCGTTGCGCCGAAGCTGTGCGATCGTGTCTCCCGTCACCGCCTCGGTTCGGTTCTGGAGCGCGCCGAGTTTCTCCTCGGCTCGCTCGAGCCGTTCCTCGTCGCTCGGCGTCGCCAGCGACGCGTCGAGGCACTTGGTGAGGTGGTTGTAGACGGTCTGGTGGGAGACGAAATCGGACTCGACGTCCTCGACGGGAACGCCGTCGCGCTCGAGCTCGTTGCGGGTCTGCACCCGCGTCCCGCTCGTGACGTCGTCGTCGCTGAGCAGCCGGTAGGTGTTCTCGATCTCGCCGTCCTTGTACGAGACGCCCGCGTCCTCGAAGGCGGCCTCGAGGATCCGCCGATTGACGATTCGCGCGAGCTCCCGCGTGCTGTACTGTTCGTCGCCCGTTCCGGTCCAGTACGAGACGAGGTCGTCGTCGAGTCCCGAAAGCGCGTACTCGTCAGCGACGCGTCCGAGCTTACAACACGTCTCGCTCCGGCCGGTCGAACCCTCGCGGTTAGCCATTGCTACAGCGATAGGTGTAGCCGGCAAAAAGGGTTCCGAGACCACACCCCATTTACATAGGTATGTCCGTAAGCCAGTCGCGACGCCGCTCGAGAAATACCAGTATCTAGTATAGATAGGTTTCAATATGTATACGGGCAGTACGGTAGCGAAGTACCGCCAGTACGCGATCAACTGCCGAACTAATAAGATATCGTTAAGTATAGGTATTTATTGATGTGTTAATAGGGAGAAGTAAGCCGTAACGACGGTGTAGACGAACTCGAGGTGTGTCCCCGTTACGGTTTCTGCATCGACAGAATATGCCGTCCGTTTCACATTCTATAAACTATCTGGTGGATAAGGTATCTGCTCTGGAATAATATATGTCTCGATCGGCGACGACCGAAGCGATCCGGTCGATCCGCGATTTTATATCCGAACCCGCGTCCAACCGGGGTATGACAGCGCCACGAAACCTGTCACGACGAACCGCACTCACGACGATCGGCGCGCTGGCGGCCGTTCCCGCCCTCGGAACGGGCGCCGTCGGCGCGTGTTCGGCGTCGGCCTCGAGCGAGGGCGCTCAGCGGTACGTTGGCGTCGTCGATCGGATCGTCGACGGCCGACACGTCGTCGTCCTGCTCGAAGATGGCAATCGGGTGGTCGACCAGCTGGTCGTCGACGTCGACGAGTTCGACGAGATCGCCCCGCGCGATATCCTGCTGGTCATCCTCGAGGACGGGGAACTGGCGCGGTACCGACACCTCCCGGAGAAACCCGCAAGCACCGGACGGGCCTGATCGATCGCGACTCGCGGGGAGCCGGACCCGGGATCGGCCGACCCGGCGGGAGCCGCGGCGCTCGACCCATACGCGTCCCGGAGCGAGTCGCGGTTGCGGTCGCGGATCTCAGTGATCCGATCGCCGTTTCGAACGGGCGCCCTCGTCGGAGCGACCGGTATCGGTTTTCTCGTCCCCGCCGAACCCCGCGCTGATGATCCGCGTCAGCGCCGACTCGGTGCTCTCCTCGAGCTCCGTGAGGTCGTCGGGATCGGCCTCGAGGATGAACCCGGTCGAGACGTTCGGCGACGTCGGCAGGAACAGCAACACGCGACCGTCCTCGGTGCGCTGACCGGTCTTGAACGCGGTCATCCGGACCCCGCGCCAGAGCTCGAGTTTGACCGGGCCCTGCACCGACTCGGATCCGAACGTCACTTCGGTCGCCGTCTTCGAGGCGTTGTAAACGAGTCGCAGCCCCGGAACGCGGTTCGCGGCGCGGTCGAGCCAGGCCTCGAACAGCTCTCCGATCGTCGTTCGTGCGAGATAACCGAGCAGGTACATCGAGGCGCAGACGATCGAGAGCACGACGGCAGCGCGCATCAGTCCCGCCGCGACCTCGCGGGTGCGCTCGCCGACCCCGGGGAGGAACGGCTCGAGCGCGGCCGCGTCGAGCACCATCGTCGGAACGAACGTCGAGACGAACGAGTAGAGCACGTACACGAGAAACGCCGTGACGAGGATCGGAGCGACGACGACGAACCCCCGTCCGAAATCCCGCTGCCACGAACTCGAATCCGATCCTTCCACACGCACCGGTAGGCGTCTTCCCCTATGAATAGGTTTAGATCGGCTTCGAGGACGGCTGGATTCACCGCCACCGTCGGAGCTCCGCGAGGATCGGCGTCGGGAGATCCAGGGCGGCGAGCAACGCGTCGTACCGGCTCCGATCGACGTGGCCGGCCGCGAACCCGTTGAGTCGGGCGACGACCGTCGAATTGACGAACGCTTCGCCGTACAGCGTCTCGAGTTCGTCGCCGACGATCGGCCGCGAGCGGAGTTCGTACTTCTGATGGAACGGCTCGGCCGCGTGGAACGCCTCGAGGAGTTCGACGTCGGTGGCCGGCGATCGACCGGTGCGCTCGGCGATCGCGTCTCGATCCCGCCGGGCGAGCTCGTACTGCTCGTCGTCGTGGGCGAGGACGACGCTTCGGTACTGCCGTTTCGACGCCGCCGAGTGCCAGTCGTGGCTCGCCCGGAACGTCTCGAGGAGCTCCTCGTAGGAGACGATCTCGGGGTCGTAGGCGACCCGGACGACCTCGGTGTGATCACCCAGCGCGAAGTAGGTCGGGTCTGGCTCGGTCCCGCCCGCGTAGCCGACCCGGGTTCGGGCGACGCCCTCGAGCGCGCCGAAGCGGGCGTCGGGCCCCCAGAAACAGCCCGCCCCGAATGTCGCCGTCTCGGTCCCGTTCGGGAGGTCGAGCGGTGCGTCCTCGAGCAGGGCCGGCTCGTCGGCCGTAGACTCCGTCGGTTCCATACCGGCTCTTGGCTCCGAGCGTGATGGGGCTGTCGCCGTCCGCCGGATGGCTCCGCGTTCGTCGGCACGTGCAGCCCCTAGTTCCTTCCCCCTCGTCGGTGGCTCTCCGGACGTTATGGGAACAGTTGACGTTGCGATCGGCGTCGATGCGGACTGCGTCGCCGGCTGGCTCGGCTCCTACGGCGGCGAGGACTCGCCCGCGGACCTCTCTCGAGGCCTGTCGGCCGGCAACGAGGGGATCCCCCGAATGCTCGAGCTGTTCGAGGAGCAAGACATCGAGACGTCGTGGTACGTCCCCGGGCACACGATCGAGACCTTCCGCGACGAGATCGAGGCGGTCGCGGCCGCGGGCCACGAGCTCGGGGTCCACGGCTACTCCCACGAGAACCCGACGGACCTCTCGAGGGAACAGGAAGACGAGATCCTCGAGGTCTCGATCGAGCTGATCGAGGACGTCACCGGCTCGGAGCCCGTCGGCCACCGCGCCAGCTGGTGGGAGTTCAGCGAGAACACGCCGGAGCTGGTCGAGAAACACGGCTTCGAGTACGATAGCAGCCTGATGGAACGGGAGTTCGAGCCGGGCTGGATGCGAAAGGGCGACAGCTGGGAGAAGATCGACTACGACAAGAGCCCGGAGGCGTGGATGGAGCCGTACCGGTACGGCGAGGAGACCGACGTCGTCGAGATCCCGATCAGCTGGTACCGCGACGACATCCCGCCGATGCTGTTCATCAAGCAGCCGGTCTACCACGCCGGCTACAAGGACCCCGAGATGATGTACGAGCAGTACTACAAACGCCAGTTCGACTACCTCTACAACCGCCGGGGCGCGGGCATCTACACGTTCACGATCCATCCCGACCTCCACGGGCTGCCCCACATGATCCCGCTGTTCGAGGAGTTCATCCAGTACGTCAAGGGCCACGAGAACGCCCGCTTCGTCACCCTCGAGACGGTCGCCGAGACGTTCAGGGACGATCCCTCGATCTACGAGAGCGAGAGTAACTACGTCTGAGCGACTCCCGGTTCGGTTCCACTCCGAGGGCGGTCAGTCGAGTCGTCGCCCGAGGGCGTCCCCGACCTCGTTGCGGACCTGCCGGACGATCGGCATCGGATCGTCGCGGTGGAGGAAGTCGAACGATCGGTCCTCGATGCACGATCTGGCGATCTCGCCGGCGCGACCCGGGAGCGAGGGCCGTTCGACGAACGGCGACTTCTCACGGGCGACGCTGACGAGGTGTTCGAGCTCGCCGTAGAGGTAGTGGGTGCTGACGCCGGTCTCGTAGCCGGGCTCGATCAGCTCGCTGCGGCCCGTCGCGGCGAGCCAGTACCAGGCCGGGAAGTCGGCGCCCGCCTCGACCGCACACGCCAGCGACTGCCACATCCGCGGGTTGATCTCGACGATCGAGAACTCGCCGGTCTCGGCGTCCTCGATGTACTCGATGCAGGCCAGCCCGTGCCACTCGAGTTCGTCGAGGATCGCCCGCCCGGCTTCCTCGAGTTCGGGGATGTGGACCGACTCGCGGTAGACCCCGCCGCTGCCGGTGTAGGAGTCGCCACGGAGCTGGCGGTGCTGGAAGGTGCCCAGCGCCTCGCCGTGGTCGTACAGCGCGCCGAAGACGTACTCGCCGGCACCCTCGACGTACTCCTGGACGATCGGCTCGTGGCCCATCTTTTCGATCAGCGCGTCCGTATCGGGCGCCTCGCCGGGTGCGATGTGCTCGACGGATTTGGCGATCTTCGAGTCCTCGAGTTCGAACTCCTCGAGGTAGGCGTCGGTCAACAGGTTGTACCGGGACTTGACGATCCGGTTGTCGCTCCAGTCCTCGACCTCGGTGAGCAGTTGGGTCTCCGGGATCGCCACGCCGGCGTCGGTCGCGATCTCCGCGAGGCGCTTGCGGTCGTGGACGTTCCGGAGCGTCTCCATTTGCGGCACGACGAGGTCGACGTGGCGATCGAACGCCTCGTAGTCCCGCGAGAGGATGTACGTGTCGTGCGGGCGGTGCGGGACGATGGTTCGGACGTCCGGACGGGCGGCCAGTCCGAGCAGCGCGTCCCTGTAGGCCGGCAGATTACTCGGCGGCGGCACGAGGACGGACTCGTCGCAGTACCGCGAGGCCGTAACGCTCAGGTCGGTGTCGTCGACCGCGGCGATCGTGTAGACGTCTTTCGACCCGAGCGAACGGATCGAGGCGTACCCGTGGGGGTACCGGGAGGCGGTGACGACGACCGCGTCGCGATCGTCACTCAACGTCGATCACCTGCGACTGTCGGGAGAGCGGATCGATCATCTCCGTTCCGTTCGACTCGGTAGCGTCGGTAAGGTACTCCGTTACAGGCATCGTTAACACCGTCAGTAGCGTGTAGAGTTCGCCGACACGATCCTCGTCGTGGCAGTGAGTCTGATACAGCCGTCGGATCGCGTCGGCGTCGGGGCCGGGGAACGCGTCGGCCAGATGACCCCGGTGGTCGAGAACTTCGTCCGTGAACTCGAACGAGCGAAGCAGCTCCGCGTCGTCCAACCAGGGCCCGTCGGTCAAGTACGGCTTCGGGGGAGTCCGATTGGTGACGTGCTTGCGCCAGAACTCAAGGAAGTGTTCGCCGGCGTACTCGACCGGGAACGACCGCGAGATCGAGACGCCGGTGCTGGCGTGTGGGATCGCGGCGAGCTCGGGGTCCAGACGGGTAACCGCCTGACCGACGAGATCCCGTCGAAGGCGGTATCGGGACGGCATCGACAGCGAGATATCCAGGAGCCGATTGTCGAGAAACGGCGACCGATAGGGGAGCATCCGGCGGAGGTCGCTGTGGAACCGCATATCGTCGTCGTTCGAGAGCGGATAACAGCTGCCGTAGTAGACCAGATCCTCGAGCGACTCGTAGGTCACGCCGTGGTGGACGATCCGGTCGCCGTCCCGGTAGATGTTCGACTCGAGGATCGTCCGGAGATCGGTCGGCAGATCGAAATTGTCGTGGGCGCGCTCGAGCAGGAGGTCGACGTACTCGTCGACGGTTTCGATCGGACGTTCGATCGGTACCATCATCGAACCGAGCGGTCCCAGCGAGAGCTTCGGCGACGGGACGCTGTACCCGCCGAACAGCGAGTCGCTGTACAGCCCCGACAGCAGCCCGTCGACCCGGTCGGTGATCTGGAACTCGAACCCGCTCGTGTAGGGCTGACTGAACCAGCCGTTGAAGGAGTCGGCCCACCGGTTCCGCTCGAGGGCGCCGATGCGGTACTCCGGTCCTCGCTCGAGCATCTCGAACTCCGCCCCGGCCGCGAGGGCCACTCGCTCGGCGATGCGGGCTTCGCGGTTCATCCAGTCGTTCATGTGGAACGCGGTCGCGTTCTCGAGGACCGACAGGGCGAGCCGGGAGTCGCTGCCTCCCGACAGCAAGACGCCGTACTCGTGGCCGTCGTGGGTCCACTCGTCGACGACGGTCCGGAATCGGTCGGCGAACTCCTCGACGAACCACTCGAAGGACTCGTCGCGGGGCTGGTACCGGGGTCGCCAGTACTGTTCGGTCCGGACCGATCCGTCGCCGAGCGCGATCGAGGTGATCGTCCCTGGCTCGAGCTTCTCGACACCCTCGAGGGGCGTCTTCACGCCGAAGGTGCGCCGAAAGGCGAGGTACTCGTGGAGGTACGCCGGGTGGAACGCGGTGTCGACGTTCGGATGGTACGGAATCAACTGGACGTTCGTCGAGAAGACGATGGAGCCGTCGTCGGTTCGCGTCCAGTAGACTGGAACCGTGCCGAACCGGTCGGTACAGAGCGCGAAGCGCTGCCTCGCTCGATCGTAGAGCAACAGCGTGTAGTTCCCGTTGAGCCCCTCGAGGAACTCGAATCCTGTTCGCTCGTACATCGAGAGGCAGTACCGGGCCGGGTCGACGTCGGCCGGGCGGGACTCGTACCCGCCGGACTGGCCCGTTTCGGCGGGATCGTACCCGTAGACGTCCCCGAGAAGCCAACAGCGAACCGACTCGCTCTCGGCATCCGCCGTCTCGCCCGACGAGTGACACGCGGCGGGGTCGGTGGCGACCGCGACGTGGTCGGTCGCGTATCGGATCCCCGACTCGGACGGAAGCCACTCCTCGAACACCCCCCCGGACAGCGATCCGTCGGCACGGATTTCACCGTGCGTATACACCACGAGAGATCACCTCGACTCCGGATCGGCGACACCCGCTCGGCCGATCGGTCGTCGTCGATACGTACAGACTGGCAACATCACAGTCGGGAGAAATCTATTCTGGCTGTTTATTATAGCGTCGGTAAAGACTGCCCGCCGAGGGACAACGCGGGTATGGATCGGCCTAACTATTCCGAAATCGGACAGGTACGAAAACCGACCTTCGAACGCGGCTTAATCGGAAGTTAAGGGAGCCAACGCGGGAACGACCGGTCCTCGCGAGACGGAACTGTTTCACCAGCGGGCGAAACGGATTCGTATCGGCAATCGTCGGCGTTGTACCGAAGGCGTCGGCCCGGTGATCGGTCGGGCCGACACCGCGGTCACTCCCGTTCGCCGTCGGTAGCGAGATCCGTTCCCTCCCCGATCGGCCCCGCCCGGAACTCGAGGGCGCCCCCGTCCGGGATTCGTTCGGCGACGGTCTCGGTGTCCTCGAGGAGCCGAACGGTGCCGTCCCGACGATAGAACGCGACCGCATCGTCGGGGACGTTCGCGAACTTCCGCACTGCTGCGACCGTCGTCTTCTTTCCAACCACCATCTCCTCCCCATCGACGATCACGGTTCGCGGCATACGTGGTGTACGCACACTGTCATTTAATACGTTTCTATAAGCTGTCATTACCGTCAGACGGAGCGAGCGGTCGGTCCGGCGCCGGGAGTTCGCCGTTTTCGATCCCGCGGCGACGGGAGAGGGGCTGCTGGATCCGAGACGGGTCGCGTTCGGATCCCGATCTCGAGGTGTGAACGTTGGAGTGAGGGGTTCTCGTACGGCTCACCGCTGACGAACGGGTAGCAAAACTGGGAGCGCTACGCCCGCGTCCTTCGGCGTTGGAAGGGGATCAGAAAACGAGTGTGTCGCTCGGATTCGAGCCACGCGAACGGCTCGCGGTGCTCGCCGTTTCCTATTTCAAATCCGAGTTGGATTCCATACTCGTGGCTCACGACGTTGTTCGCCACGAGAACATGGGCCAACTCGGATTTGAACCGAGAGCCTCCACCTTATCAGAGTGGCGCTCAACCTAATTGAGCTATTGGCCCGCGACCGCATCTGTCCGTTGTGCGCTGGGATGGTTAAGTGTTTCTTTCTGGAAGGGCCGTGAGAATCGCTACCGGGCGTAGGGATCCTCGTCGTCGACGTCGGCGTCGTCGGTTCGCTCGTCACCGAACTCGACCGTGTACGACTCGTCGCTGTCGACGGAGTAGTCGTCCTCGCCGAGGTCGTAGGTACCGCCGTCGGACCACCGAGCCCGCGCCTCGTCTTCGTCGGCGCTTCCGCCGGGGAATCCGAACGTCCAGACGTTCCCGCTCGCGAAGCCGCCCGCCTTTTTGTCCGCGTACGGAACGATCACGTAGCGTTTGAGCGCTGCCCGAATCGGGACCCGGGTCACCGGAACGACCAGCAAGAACCCGATCAGGTCGGTGACCAGGCCCGGGGTGAGCAGGAACGCGCCCGAGGCGATCAGGAAGCCGCCGTCGAGCAACTCGTTCGTCGGCGGCCGCCCCTCGGCGAGCGAGCGTTGCATCTTTCCGATCGTCCGCCGTCCCTCCGCTCTGACGAGCAGCATACCGACGAGACCGGTCAGAACGACCAGCAGTACCATCGGCACCCAGCCGATGTAGGCGGTCGCGACGAACCCGAGGAGTATCGCATCGAGAAACGGGATCAGCAGCAACGCGAGGATCCACCGGAGCATACTCCGATATAGCCGGCGACGGGTGAAAACCCTTTACACTCCGCGCCCGTCCGCGGTGCGAGTCCCCGAACGAAGCGCTTACCCTGCCGACGCCCGGACGATCGGTATGAACGATTCGACGCGCGTCGAGTGGCGCGAGTGGGGTCAGGACGCCTTCGACGAGGCCGAGTCGGAAGCGGTTCCGGTCCTGTGTGCGCTGACCGCGACGTGGTGCGATCACTGCCACGAGATGGACGCCGAGACCTACGCCGAGCCCCGGATCGCGGCGCACGTCAACGACGGATTCGTCCCGGTGCGAGTCGACGTCGACCGCAACCCGCGCGTGCGCGATCGGTACAACATGGGCGGATTTCCGTCGACGGTCTTCCTGGCACCCGACGGAACCGTCCTGACCGGATCCGGATACCTCGGTCCGGACGGGATGCGCCAGGTCCTCGACAGCGTCCGGACGATGTGGCAGACCAAAGGAAGCGGCGCCGCCCGCGTCCCGCGGCCACTCAGAGAGGACGAGCCGCCGGCCGGGGAGCTCTCGAGCGATATCGAATCGTCGATGCTCGGCCGACTCGAGGAGGCCTACGACGAGGTCGCTGGGGGGTGGGGGACCGAACCGAAGTTCCCGCTGCCCGACGCCCTCGAGTTCGCGCTCAAGCGGAACCGCGAGATGGCGCTTCGGTCGTTCGACGCCGTCGGGGCGAACCTGTTAGACGAGTACGACGGCGGGTTCTACCGGTTCGCGACCGATCGCGACTGGTCGGGCCTGCAACACGAGAAGCTGCTCGACTCCAACGGCGCGCTCGTGCGCGCGTTCGCGAACGCCTACCTCCTGACGGGGAAATCCGAGTACCGCGAGCCCGCCGAGCGCACCGTCGAGTTCCTGACGACGACGCTGTGGAACGGCGACGCAGAGGCGTTCGCGAACAGCCAGGCCCCCGGAGACCCCGAGAGCCACGGTCTCGAGCCGACCGAGCGCGCGGCGGCCGACGAGCCGCCCGTCGACGACGGCGTCTTCGCCGGTCCGAACGCGCTGGCGATCGAGGGACTGCTTACCTTCTCCGCCTACACCGACGATCAGCGGGCGCGGCGGTACGCCGAGCGCGCGCTCTCGACGCTGCGGGCCGACCTGCTCGAGGACGGGATCGTCAGGCACCAACTCGAGCCCGAGCGCGGAGCCGACGACCAGCCGACGCCGCTGCTCTCGAACCAGGCCCGCGTCCTCGGCGCGTTGACGACGACCGCGAGCACCCTCGAGACCGACGCCCTCGCGGAGGCCGCGGCGGTCGCCGACGCGACGATCGAGCGACTCCGCGACGGCGACTCCTTCGTCGACAGCGCGGGCGAGGGCGTCGGGCTCTGCGATCGACCGCTGCGGCCCCTGGACGCGAACGTCGCCCTCGCCGACGGGCTGCTCGAGCTGGCGGTGCTTTCCGGCGAGGATCGATACCGAACGGTCGCCCGAGAGACGCTCGAGGACTTCGCCGGCGCCAGCGACCGTTTCGGCGTCCAGGTCGCCCGATACGGAACGGTCGCGGCACGACTGCTCGAGGGACCGCTCGCGATCCGAATCGGCGACGAGCCCGGATCGGATCTCCATCGCGCGGCGCTGCGGCTCGCGGACCACGAGAAGGTCGTCGTCCCCGCCGCCGACCTCGAGGCAGGGACCGCACGCGTCGAGCACGGCGACCGACGCTCCGACCCCGCCGAAACTCCCGAGCAGTTGAGCGAGCGGGTGGGGGAAATTCTCGACTAACGCGCGGGGTTCACCCCGCGTGTCGAGCGACGGTCAAACCACCACAGTGTTTTTGTTTCTCGGGTGAGCCGTTACGAGTATGGCCAGTCTCAGGGATCTCGGGCTCTCCGAGTACGAGGCTCGAGCGTACCGGGCGTTGCTCAATACCGGGCCCACAACGGCGAAGGAGTTGTCGCGCGCGAGCGACGTCCCGATGGGACGGATCTACGACGTCCTCAATAGCATCGAGCAGTACAACCTCGTCCGCAGCCAGACCGCGAGCCGCCCGAAAAAGTACGTCGCCGTCGAACCCGCGACCGCGCTGGATCGCCTCCTCGAGGACAAGAAACGCGAACTCGACGAGAAGGCCGACCAGTACGAGTCGATCGTCGACGATCTGGCCGACGAGCTCGACGCGGCCGACCCCGTCGAGGAACAGTTCTGGACCGCCGCGGTCGGCCCCGAGGAGACGATCGACCTGCTGCTCGAGCGGCTGGCGGCCGCAGACGACCACATCGTGATGGTCGCCGCGGATCCGGTCCCCGAACGGGACATGCAGGCCGTCAGCGAAGACGTCCTCGCCCAGCTCGAGGACGCCCTGGATCGGGGCGTCTCGGTCGACATCCTGATGACGCGGAACATGGTCGACTCCCTCTCGGAGAAGGTCGGGGCGCGCTACCAGAGCGCGCTACAGAGCCGCGACGACTTCCACGTCCGCACGAACGACGACGTGACGGGATCGTTCAACATCATCGACGGCGTCGAGATCTGTATCCAGGTACCGAACCCGCTGTCGTCGGGCGACGCGTTCGGAATGATCGACCTGAAGGATCCGGAGTTCGCCGCGAACGTCCACGGCGAGTTCGCCCCGCGGTGGGAGGAAGCGAAGCCGCTTGCGTTCTAGTCGTCGACTTCCGATCGGAGCTGATCCAGTTCGACGACGCGCTCGGCGTGGGCGTTGTGCTGGTGGATCGACTCGTCGTTGGACTGTTTCATCGTGATCACTGCGTCGTCGGGCAGGTGGTCGAACTCCTCGACGACGCCCTCGGCCATCGAGCGCACGCAGTCCTCGACGAACTTCGCGTCGGCGTGGGCCGCGTAGGTCATGTGGTCCTCGTCGGGTCGCTTCGCGAGGTTGTAGATCCGGGCGCTCATCGAATCCCGCGCGATGTCGATGATGTCGTTCAGGTCGACGTCCGGATCGCCGTCGGACTCGACGGTCAGGGTCGCGTGCCCGCGCTGGGAATGGCCCGGCTGTGGGACTTCCTCCAGAAACGTGGTGATCGTCTCCTCCTCGACGCCCAGGTCCTCGAGGGTCTGTTTCGCGCGCGCGGCGGACATCCCTTGCGAGCAGGGACAGACGGTCATTCCGACGACCTCGGCGCCGATCTCCTCGCGGGTGCCCTCCTCCGTAGCGGTCGCGGACGCGATAATATCGACGGTGTGTTGGGTCTCGCGGTCGCTGGCGGGGGTCTGCTCGCGGCGCATGAACTCGGCTTCCATCGTGACCTCCGCGCGGGAGGTGTACTCGTGTTTCCCGAGCAGCCGTTCGGCGACCTCGCCGCAGACCTCCTCGACGCGGTAGGCCTCGTCGCGGGTCGCGTCCTCGAGAATTTCGTCGATGACCTCCATGTTTCGGCTCATGTCCGCGCCCTTGCGCCACGACGGGAGGTCGACGAAGACCTCGAACTCGGCCGTGAGGACGATCGGACGTTTCTCTTCGCGAGCGATCTTGACGAGTTTCTCGACGCCGGTGACGCCGACCTGGCTCAGGCCGACGGTGACGTCGGGCGAGGACGCCTGGACGTCCGGGAGCTGTTGACTCATTGGCCGTATTCGGGGTAGCGTGCGATTCAACCTTTCGGAAGCGAGAGCGAGATTCGCTCGCACGGCGTCCCGATAGCCGACGAAGCCGTTCATCGCGGTCGGATCGTGTGGCCACGGGACTGTCCCGCTCTTTCTTTAAGTGCTTCTGGCAACAAGGTAGAGCTATGACGGGAAGCCGGGCGTTCTACCGTTCTCAGTTCCACTACAGCTGCGCGTCTCGAACGACCTCGAGAGCCGAGAACTCAGGGGTCGACACACGGTAACGATGGCATCGATCCCCACACACGTACGCGAGACGATCGATTCACAGCTCGACGAGATCGAACGCTCTCGAGAGGTGTCGATCGTCCTGGCGGTCGCCCGCGGGAGTCGCGCCTGGGGCGCGGCGGGACCCGACAGTGACTACGACGTCGGGTTCGTCTACGCGCCGACGGATCTCCGACGGTACGCCCACCTCCGTGGGGTCGACGAGGTCGTCCTCGAGGAGCGCGAGGAGTTCGAGTACCAGGGCTGGGACGTCCGCAAGTTCGCGGCGCTGCTAGCTGACTCGAACGACGGCGCGATCGACCTCCTGCGGAGCCCGATCCGGTACCGAACGCGCTACGACCCTGGTGCGCTCGAGGCCTACGTCGAACGGACATACAACCCGATCGACCTCTACCACGCCTGGCGCGGGATCGCGGCGACCAACTACCGCAAGTACCTCTCGAGACACCTGGTCCGGAGCGACGACGAGCGCTTCCCGATCCTCGAGCGCCGCGACGGAAAGTACGTCGTCGAGACCGAAGACGGGACGGCGATCGTCGCCGCGGACGACAAGCGGTTCGCCGAGACGGGGACGCGACCGACGGTCAAGCGGAACCTGACCGTTATCCGCGCCGCGATGGCCGCACGATACCTGAAGACGACGGGCGAGCGCGGCGACCACGAACTGCCCGCTCTCGAGTTCGGGAGCTTCCTCGAGGAGCAGGCGCCCGCGATCTTCGACGAGGAACGGATCGACCGCTCCCGGGACCTCCTCGAGCGCAAGCGCGCGGGCGAGGGAAGCGTCCGGATCGGCGCCGCGGTCGATCGCGCGTTCGCCCACCCGCCCGAGCGGATCGATCCGGCGGTCCACGCTCGAGACGGCCCCGATCGTGCTCGACTGGACGAGTACGTCGACGAGTTGATCGCGGCGAGTCGGTGACGCGAGTCACCGTCCTCGATTTAAATGTCTCTGGTCACAAGATAGAGATACGACGGGAGATCGTTGCCTCTCGAGTTTCTAACCCGGTAGCTGTGGGTCTCCGATCGAAACCGGGTGTGCGTCTCTCGGCCTTTAAGTGATTTTGGTCACAAGGAGAAGCTACGACGGGAGGTCATTCGTTCTTCGGTACTGCACCCCCTCTGCTCGAGCGACTGCTCTCTTCGGGAGGACGACGCAGGGGGGACGTCCGCTCTTTAAGGAATTCTGGCCACAAGGTAGAGATACGAAGGGCTTTTCGCGGCGGATCGCACCGTTCCCACCGGGGACACAGTAGCATCTCGACTCCGGTGAAACGAGCAAGTCTTTTTCCGTCTCCCGGTCTGAGCGACACACGATGTACGACGACGGTGTTGACTCCGGGCCAGCCCTCCGGCAGGAGTCCGACCCCGACGGCCTCGAGGGGAATCGTCGCCTCGAGACGCGCCCCGGTTCCGGGGCGCTCTCCCGGGCGGACGTCCAGCGGGACTCGACCGTCCGTCAGTGGGGCGTCGTCACGCCGAGTGCGACCGTTATCGGGCGCGCGGAGTCGCCCGACGAGGAGCTCTCCGAGAGCGTTCGCCGACTCCACGACGAGCAACACGGCGCGACGCCGGGCTACAGCGAGCGCGCGCACCGACTCGATCGGCTGCGGACGACGCAGGCGCTGTGCAACGCCCTCGATCTGACCCCCTGGCAGCGGGATCTGGCGCTGGGCGTGATGGACGAGATCGATCTGACCGAGTTCGGCAGCCAACGTGCGATCCCGAAGGTCGCGCTGGTGGTGATCCGCCACGTCGTCGACGTCGACCGCCGCGCGTACTTCGGCCTCGACGACGTCGACGTCTCCGAGCTCTCACCCAATCGGATGGACGAGCTGTTCGGCCAGTACCGCGCCCACGACATCACCGACGAGGAGGCCTTCAGACGCCTCGCCGCCGATCACGGACTCGACACGACGAGCCTGAACCGGCTGCGGCGCGTGTTGAAGTCCCAGCTCGAGGACGAGCTTCCCGCCTACGGCCGCAACCCCTACCGGGATCCGAACCTCCCGAGCCTCGAGGACCGAGTCGACGAGAACTCGTCCGACACGAACCGAAGCGACGCGCCCGACGATCCGAACGCCGGGGAGTGAGTCGAGCGCTCGGAGCCGTCGTCTTTTCCGTCGCGGGTCCCTACCGCAACCATGTCCGAGACCGAAACCGTCGACCGACTCACGATCTACGCCGACTACGTCTGTCCGTTCTGTTACCTGGGGAAGCGCTCGTTCGAGCGGTACCGCGACGATCGCGAGACGCCACTCGAGGTGGAGTGGCACCCGTTCGACCTCCGTTCGGGGAAGCGAAACGCGGACGGCTCGATCGATCACGCGGTCGACGACGGGAAGGACGACGACTACTACGAACAGGCTCGCGAGAACGTCCGCCGACTTCAGGAGAAGTACGGCGTCGAGATGGACCAGGAGATCGCCATCGAGGTCGACTCGCTGAACGCCCAGCTCGCCTCCTGGCACGTCTCGGAGAGCGACCCCGACCGGTGGGCGACCTTCGACGCGGCGATCTACGAGGCGCTCTGGCAGGACGGGCGGGATATCGGCGATCCGGACGTGCTGGCGGCGATCGCCGAGGAGATCGGCCTCGCCCCCGGGGAGATCCGTGACGCGATCGACGACGAGGGGCTCCGGGCGGAGCTCGAGGAGCTGTTCGACGACGCTCGACGGCAGGGCGTTACCGGGGTTCCGACGTTCGTCCACGAGGGCCGCGCCGCTCGCGGCGCGGTGCCGCCCGAACAGCTCGAGCGCCTCCTCGAGGGGGAGTAGCTACTCGAGTTTCTCGAGCGCCTCGAAGAAGTTCGCCCGCGGTCCGGCGAGCGTGACGGGTTCGTCCGCGACCGAGACGTCGACGGTCGCCGGCGGCTCGAGCTCCCGCCGGTTTCGCCCGTCGCTGATCGCGTAGGCGGTTTCGGCGTCCGCGACCGAGAGCTCGATCTCGGCGTCGCGGTCGACGACCAGCGGCGGCATTGCCTCGGTCGCCGCCATCTGGTTGACGATCAGCGCGTCGGCTCCGGGGCGAACGAGCGGACCGCCCTCGCCGAGGTTGTACGCCGTCGACCCCGTCGGCGTGGCGACGAGAACCCCGTCGGCGTGGCCCTCGGCGTAGCGCTCGCCGTCGACCCGGATTTCGATCGTCGCGCCCCCGCCGTGGCCCCGCCGGGGGCCGTGGACGACGACCTCGTTGAGCGCCGGCTCGAGGGCCCACCCCTCGCCTTCGGCCCGGAGTCGATCGAGTCGACGACCGTCGACGGCGCCGTCCGCCCGGACCGAGTCGACGACGTCGGCGACGACGGGGACGGCGTCCCCGGGATCGACGGCGTTGAGAAAGCCGACTTCCCCGAGGTTGATGCCGAGGATCGGCGTCCTCCCCACCTCGCGAGCGACGAACAGCAACGTTCCGTCGCCGCCGATGCTGACGACCAACTCGCGACTCGCCATCGACGCGACCGGGACGCCGTCCTCGTCGATCGCGGCGCCGGTCGACTCGTCGACGACGACGGTCGCGTTCTCGAGGGAGTCGATCAGCGTCGCGGCGAGTGCCTGTGCCCGCTCGTTGTCGCGCTGGGCGACGATTCCGACGGCGACGTCCATCGTGGTCGCATACCGGCCCGCGGGTGAAAAGGCCACCCGTCTCCGTCCGAGTGCGAGGTCCCTGCGGGATGCGATCGCAGCCCACACTTTCTTTCGGAATCGGGGCTAGCTACGGGTATGGCCGAACGGACGACCAACGACGAAGTGCTGAGCCGAAGCGAACTCGCCGACTACCTCTCGGAGCTCTCCCGGCGGTTCGACGAGGGCGAGAGCGGGGTCGACGTCCCCGTCGGAAACAAGACCGTCTCGCTCGGTAACTCCGAGGACGTCTCGGTCTCGGTCGACGTCGTAGAACGCTCCTCTCGGCTACGGGGCGACCGCGAGACGGTAACGGTGACGATGAGCTGGAAACCCGACTCGTAGCCCGATCGAACGCGTTCGGGCGACGCGACGCACCTGCATGCAGTCGACGGACGGACGCCGCGAGGTACTACCGGTGTGGAAGCCGCGGGCTCGCGGAGAACCGAGACGGCGTGGGATCGATGGTTCGAGATCGGGGAGGAGGGGATACCCTCGTCGGATTCGATCCGCCAAAAGTGCGCGGTCCGGGATTTGAACCCGGGCTAGCTGCGTGGGAGGCAGCTGTCCTACCGCTGGACCAACCGCGCTCCGTATCCGGAGTTTCCGTTCTACGAAGTTAAGGTCACCGTTTCCCGCGGGACGCTACACTCCCGGCCGTGAGCGGCCCGCCGATCCGCTGCGGACGCCCGACCGATCTCTCCGAGCCCCGAGCGAGGGTCCTTTCCCCCTCGCGCTTCGGAGGAGGCGAACGCGCTCTGACTCGAGCGACGATCGAAACCGACCGAACGTCCACGTTGCGTCGTTCAGGGGAGCCTATTAGGTCCGTCCTTCCGTACCTCCGTTCGATGCTCGATCTTCGGTTTTCCGACGCGGAGCTGGACGAACGGCGCGATCACATCACGAACTTCGTTCGCGAGCAGGTCGAAGGCGCGGGAACCGACGGGGCGGTCCTCGGGCTCTCGGGCGGGATCGACAGCACGCTCGTCGCCCACCTCGCGGTCGACGCCCTCGGCGTCGAGGGCGTTCACGGGCTCGTCCTCCCGGCGCGGGTCAGCGGCGACGACAACATGAGCGACGCCGAACGCGTTGCCCGCGAGCTCGGGATGAGCTACGACGTGATCGAGATCGAACCGATCGTCGACTCGCTACTCGGCGCCTACCCCGAGGCCGAGGGCGACCGAACCGCGGTCGGAAACGCTCGAGCCCGCGTCCGGGCGGTGCTGAACTACCTCGTCGCGAACCACGAGAGCCGACTCGTACTCGGCACCGGTAACCGCAGCGAGGCCGCGGTCGGCTACTTCACGAAGTACGGCGACGGCGCCGTCGACTGCCACCCGATCGGGAACCTCTACAAGGCCCAGGTCCGCCAGCTCGCTCGCCACGTCGGCGTCCCCGAGGATCTGGCGGCGAAACCCGCGACGGCGGAGCTCTGGGAGGACCAGACCGACGAAGACGAGATGGGATTCGACTACGAGACGCTCGATACGATCCTCGCCAGCCACGTCGATGGCCCGCTGTCGGCCGACGTGACGGCCCGCGAGCACGGTATCGACGTCGAGACCGTCGAGACGGTCCGACGGATGTACGAGCGCAGCGCGCACAAGCGCCGGGCCCCGCCGTCGCCGGACCCCCTCGAGTAGCGCCCGGTCTCGCCTACCGCCACTCCTCCTCGAGGAGCCCGTACCAGTGGGTATCCCGGTACTCGCCGTCGACGAACGCGGCGTCGCGGTGGACGCCCTCCTCGGAGAACCCGACCGACTCGAGGAGTCGCTTCGAGCCGTCGTTGAACCCGTAGACGCGGGCGGCGAGGCGGTGGAGTCCGAGCTGGTCGAACCCGTGGCCGACGACGAGCTCTACGGCCTCGGTTCCGTACCCCCGGCGCTGGTGGGCCGGCGCGATCCAGTAGCCCAGCTCGGCGCCGGCCGACTGCCAGTCGATCGCGTCGAGGCCGACCGTCCCCACGGGGGTCGCGTCGGCGACCACCAGGAGGTGGATCGCGTCGTCCGAGCAGACGACGTCGTCGTAAAACGCCCGCTCCTGCTCGGCGTTGAGCGGCATCGAGCGCCCGATCGGCCGTCGGATCGCGGGATCGTTGACCTGGGCCTGGAGGAACTCGAGGTCTTCCTCCTCGATCGTGCGCAGCGTGACGTCGTCGCCGGTCAAAAACGCGGGTCCGGGCATCTACCCGACACCTCCACGGCGGGCGAAAAAAGCGGTTCGGCCGTCCGCGATCCGATCCCGGTCCCCGCTACTCGAGCAGTTCTCCGAGCTCCGGAGCGTGTGTCTCCGCCAGCTCGCCGAAGGCCTCGACCTCCCGTCGCTCCTGGGTCGCGCGGTCGGCGTCGTCGCGCACCCGTCGTTTCAGGACGGCGAGCGCGTCGGTCTCGGTGGCCGCGAGCTCCTCGGCGACCGTCCGGGGGCGGTCCTCGAGCCGCGAGAGCAGCCCCATTCGGAGCGCCTCCTCGGCGCCGACGACCCGCCCGGTACAGGCGAGCTCCAGGGCGGCGCCCTCGCCGACGATCCGGGGCAGCCGGACGGTGCCACCCCAGGCGCCGAACAGCCCGAACGTGACCCCCGGTTCGCCGTAGCTCGAGTCGGGGGTCCCGACCCGGAGGTCACAGGCCAGCGCGAGCTCGAGGCCGCCGCCGCGGGCGGGGCCGTCGATCTCCGCGACGACGACGGGATCGGCGTCCTCGATCGTCCGGGCGACGCGCTGGCCGAGCCGGGCGAACCCCTCGGCCTCTTCCCGGTCGAGTTCGGCGACCGCCTCGAGGTCGGCGCCGGCGCAAAACGCCGGGCCGGCGCCCCGGAGCGCGAGCACCGGTTCGTCGGCGTCGGCGACCGCCCGCTCGAGGGCCTCGAGTCCGGCGACGGTCAGGGCGTTGCGTCGGTCCGGCCTGTCGATCGTGATCGTGCGGATCGGTCCCTCGCTGTCGACGTCGATCATGTGAGGAGTGTACCGGGCGTTTCCAAAGGTCTTTGCCTCCTCCCTCGTAACGGCCCTATGATGGAACAGGCGGACAGCTGTCGGCGTGCGGCCCTCGAGGCCGTCACGGACGTCGAGCCCCCGGCGCTACACGAGTTCATCGAATCCACGCTCGAGAGCGCGTCGATGCTCCCCGGCGCGCTCACCCTCGAGAGCGCCCGCGCGGTCGACTCGAGCGACCCGATCGGTCGGGACGACGGGATCGTCACGCACGCCGCCGGCGTACAGCTCATCTACGAGGGGCTCCGACTCACCCGCTCGCTGGCCCACGAGGAACCCTGGTCCGACGCGGAGACCGACGCCGACGGCGACCTCGAGGTCCTCGCGGCCGACATCCTCGTCGCCCGCGGCTTCTACCTGCTGGCCCGGACCGACGCCGCGGACAAGGCGGTCCGAACCGTCCAGGCGTTCGGCCGCGACCAGACCCACCGACTCGAGAGCCGTGAGGGCTCCGACCCCGCGGCGACCCGCGATACGAACCTCGAGCGGGACGTCCTCGAGCTGGCGGTCTGTGCCGGCGCCGCGGCCGTCGACGAGGGCCCGTCCCCGTCGCTGCTCGAGACCGCCGACGAGATCGCCGCGGCCGCCGACACGTCGTTTCCCGCGGTCAAGCGGTCGGCGATCGGTACCGACCCGCTCTCGGAGCACTCGCTCGAGGAGTCGCCGACCGATCGCGCGACATCGGTCACCGACAGCTGATCGCGACACAGCGACCCACGCCTGCTGGCGAATCGAAACCCCTAAAGTGGACTCGGCGTAACGAACGAGTGCGCGCCTGGGTAGCTTAGCGGTAAAGCGCGTCCTTGGTAAGGACGAGACCCCGGATTCAAATTCCGGCCTAGGCTCTCACCGAATTCTGCCGTTCGGCGCTTCGTCCTCGAGCGAGAGCCGTCGATACGGGAACAGCGGCGACGTCTCGAGGGCGACCTGCGTGGTTCGACCGCCGACGCTCGCGAGACGGGTTTCGAAAGGGATAAATTCGCCTCGGACGAACCCCGAATTACGCGCCTGGGTAGCTTAGCGGTAAAGCGCGTCCTTGGTAAGGACGAGAGCCCGGGTTCAAATCCCGGCCTAGGCTCTCCCCGTTTTTCGAACTCGAGAGCCGTCGCTCCGATCACAGCCGACCTCGAGGGACACCCCTGCCCAGACTCGAGTCTCCTCCCAGCGCTCGAGAACCGGCGCCTTCGTATATGTACCGGGCGGTGGAAGTCGCTACTATGAACGTCCTCGTTCCCCTCGACGACTCCGAGCCGGCGCTGGCGGCCCTCGAGCACGCCCTCGAGACGTTTCCGGAGGCCGAGATCACGGTGTTGCACGTCGTGAACCCGTCGGTCTCCGCGTACCAGACCGAGGCGCCGTACAACTTCCCGCGAGCGGTCGAGCTCGAGGAGGAGAAGGCGGAGTCGCTGTTCGAGAGAGCCCGGGAGATCGCAGCGGATCACGAGGGGGGACTCGAGACCGCGACGATGGTCGGCTCCCCGCCCCGCGGGATCGTCGAGTTCGCGAACGAGCACGACGTCGATCAGATCGTGCTCGGAAGCCACGGACGGTCCGGCGTCTCCCGGGTCCTGCTGGGAAGCGTGGCGGAACAGGTCGTTCGCCGCGCGCGGGTTCCGGTGACGGTCGTTCGGTGATCCGGGAGCGCGAGCCGAACGCCCTATCGGTATCGCCGGTTCCCGCGAGCCGGGAATCGGGTAGCAGTTCAGTACCGCCGAGCACTCAGTCCCGATCGATGGAAACGAACGAACTCCTCGACGGGGAAGCGCTGACCGGAAAACACGCGGCGATCGTGTTCGCCCTCTGGCTCGGGTTCGTGGTCGTCGGCGCCCTTCTCCTTACGTTCGTGGTGTGAGCGCGTCGAACACGAGGTCGTTTCGACGGGTACCGCCTCCGAGCGGGCTGATTGCGGGAGACCGCTCCGAACTTACTTCTCGCCGGCGAACCGTCGGAACGCGACGTAGAGGACGGCGACCAGAACGAGAAGGACCGTCAGACTCCGCGCCGTCCTCGCGAGGGCGCCCGTTCCGGACGTCTCGGGTTCGGTTTCGGTCGACTCCTCGTCGGCCGTCTCGCCCTCGAGGACGGCGTCCGATTCCGCGGTCGGTTCCTCGAGCGCGCCCTCGACACCCTCGAGGATCGGCTCCCGCAGCGGCGTCGTCATGGCGGCCCGGACCGCCTCGCGGACGAGTAGCTGCACGAGTTCGTGCTCCAGATCGAGTTCCTCCATCGCGGGTTTCATTGCGACGGACGGTTCGACGGACAGTCGGATAACTGTTGTCGGTGCCGTCTCAGGCCTCGAGCGCGCGGGCCGCGTTCAACGCCGTGGCGTCGTCGAACCGGGAGCCGACGAGCATCAGTCCGACCGGGAGCCCGTCGACCTCGCCGGCAGGGACGCTGACGCCGGGGTGGCCGGTTCGGTTGAACGGCGTCGCGTTGTGGACGATGTCGGTCTCCCGCAGGCGGTCGTACTGGTCCCGTTCGGGCTCGCGTTCTGGGGGTTTCGTCACCGCCGTTGGCATCGCCAGCAGGTCGTACTCCTCGAGGACGGCGTCGTATCGCTCGGTCAGGTCGACGACGAGGTTCATCGCGCGAGCGTAGTACCGCGAGTGGTACTCGGTGTTGGTGTACGAGCCCATGAGCAACAGCAGCTTGAGCCGCGGCGGGAAGTCGTCGCTCTGTGCGCGCCGGAACTTGCCGAAGGACTCGACCCACGAACGGTCGTACCACGCCTTCCAGCCGTGGCCGAGCGCCTCGCCGGAGATCGCGTCGAGCAACCCCTCCGAGGTACAGACGTCGTGGATGTCCTTCGCGTCGAGGTGCATCGGGACCGAAACCTCCTCGACGGTCGCACCCAGCGCCTCGAGGCGATCGATCGAGTTCCGCGCTGTCTCGAGGACGTCTTCGTCGGCACCCTCGCGGTCGAACCCCTCCTCGAGGATGCCGACAGAGAGGTCGGAGACGTCGCCGTCCAGTCGCTCTTCATACTGTTCGACGGGAACCGGACTGTGACTTCGCAGATCCCGCTCGTTGCTCCCCGCGATCGCCGTGAGGGTGCGTGCGACGCTTTCGACGTCGGGCCCCATCGGTCCCGGGTGGTCGATCGCGTGCTCGATACCGATACAGCCCGTGTAGGGCACGAGGCCGTAGGTGGGCTTGTGGCCGACGATCCCGCAGAACGCCGCGGGGACGCGGACGCTGCCGCCCTGATCGGAGCCGATCGCGACGTCGACCTCGCCTCTCGCGACCGCGACCGCGCTCCCGCCGCTCGAGCCGCCCGCGAGGTAGTCGTCGTTGTGGGGGTTCAGGACGGGACCGAACGCGCTGTGGCCCGTCGAGGTCATCGCCATGTCGTCCATGTTGGTCTTGCCGACGACGTCGGCGCCGGCTTCCAGCAGCCGGGTCGTGACGGTCGCGTCGCGGTTCGGGACGTAGCCCTCGACGACGGTGGAGCCACAGGTCATCTCCACGCCCGCGACCGAGACGTTGTCCTTGATTCCGACCTCCCAACCCTCGAGCGGTCCGCCGTCGTCGCCCGCGACGAAACACTGGGTCACCCAGGCGTTGTGCGGGTCCTCCTCGCTCGTGACGCGCCGGCCGGCGTTTCGCGTCCGGTCTTCGGTGCCGCCGAGACGGGGCTCGGGGTCGTAGGACATGACCGTCTCGTAGGACTCGACTTTCCGCTCGGCCATCTCGACGAAGAACGCGAGCTCCTCGTCGGTGAGGTCCAGAAACAGTTCCTCCCCCAGTTCCGCGAGAGCGTCTTCCGTCGGTACCCGCAGTGGCATGGACGAACAATCGCCCGTTCGCTAGAAGTGTACCGCGGTGGCACGCGCAAGTCCCGTCGCGGCTCGCCGCCGAGACGCCGTCGCGCAGGGGCCAACAGCGGGCCCGAGCCGCAGCGTCAGAGGCGCTTCAGTCGGATCTCGCGATCGGTAACCGCCTCGACGTTGCTCTCGTCGATCGGGTAGGCCTCCTCGTCGGCGTCGCCCCACCCGAGCCGGGATTTCACCGCGTCCGTGATGCCCGGGTCGGGATCGACGTACGCGGTTCCCGCGTCGACCTCGGAGACGATGCCGATCTGATCGCCGTTGGCGTTGACGACGTCCTTTCCTTCGTCGCTCGCCGTGAACGTTGCGCACATACGTCACGTACGAGAGCACCTACCCCGGAATAGCCACCGCAGGAGACTGCAGGGGAGTCCTGAACGTCTCGCTCCGGAACCGGTCGCGGTCGAACGGAACCGACGGAACGCTTTCTACCCTCGAGTCCGCATCGAAACCGATGACGCGACTCGTCGAACTCGAAGCGAACGGTCCGCGAAAGCTCGAGCCGTCCGACATCGACGACCAGAAGGGCGACGTCGCGGTCTGTCGGTGCGGGCTCTCGGAATCGTTTCCGTTCTGTGACGGCAGCCACCGACGAACCGTCGACGAGGAGGAGGGGACGACGTACGTCTACGAGGACGGCGAACGATCGATCGTCGAGGAGGTCCTCACGCGGGAAGACGGGGCCGACGAGTCGGTCGACCGCGAGGACTCGAGCGGGAACTGATCGACGGCCCGTCGGCTACCGCCAGGTCTCGATCCGCCCCTCGCGGACGTCCTCGACGCAGCCCTCGCAGTCGGGGTGATCGGCCTCGTAACAGGCCGGACGGTACTCGTCGTCGAGCAGGGCCGCCCGCCGTTCGGCGTACCGCCGACAGACGATCTTCGCCCGGCCCCGCTCGTCGGTGGGCAGCCCGCGGGCGTTTCGCGCCGACCGGTAGGCATCGCGGGCCTCGTCGAGCTGGCCGTCGGTCGATCCGCGAAGCTCCGCGTACTGTTCGCCCGCCTCCCGGAGCTTCGTCCGGAGGAACCGCTCGAGTCGACGCCGATCCGACATCGTGATTCAGTTCGAAGGGCGGACACATAGTCCCGTCGCCGGACCGGGCTATAGCTCCTGTCGGGTCGGTCGGATCAGCAACTCGTTGATGTCGACGCGGGTCGGCTGGCCGACCGCGAAGCGGATCGACCGCGCCACGTCCTCGGGTTCCAACGGCGTCACGCCCTCGAGCATCTCGTCGATCATCTCCTTCTGCTCATCGTTGGGGATGTGCTCGGGAAGCTCGGTGTCGACGACGCCGGGTTCGACGGCGGTGACGCGGATATCCGAGTCGGCGACCTCCTCGCGGAGCGCCTCAGAAAAGGCCGTTACGCCGAACTTCGAGGCGTTGTATCCGCTCGAGCCCGCGTAGGCCTTCCGGCCGGCGACCGACGAGAGGTTGACGATGTCGCCGGCCCCCTGCTCCCGCATGACCCCGAGGGCCGCCTGGGAGGCGACCATTACGGCCTGGACGTTCAGGTCGAGCATCTGCTGCCAGTCGTCGGGATCCGCCGTCGCCACCGGCTCGAGCAGCATGACGCCCGCGTTGTTGACGAGCACGTCGAGTCCACCCAGCTCCGCGACGGTGGTATCGATCATCTCCCGTACCTGGGACTCCTCGGTGACGTCGGTCGGAACGACGAGGGCCTCCCCGCCGGCGGTCTCGATCTCATCGGCCAGCGACTCGAGGCGGTCCTCGCGACGGGCGGCCAACGCGACCGACGCGCCCGCGTCGGCGAGTTCGCGGGCCGTCGCCGCGCCGATTCCGGACGACGCGCCGGTTACAAGTGCGACCCTGTCGTCGAGTGAAGTAGTCGTCATCGAGTCCGACGAGGGGCCTCCGACTGAAGGGTTGCGGGGAGCCAGCAATCCGCCCGCGGTTCGCCGGACGGATGTGTCTCGAGGATCGCGCCGCAGGTCGGGCCGAACCTCGCGACTGATCAGGGGGAACCGTTTTTTCGACTCGTGTCCCATGGGATCTATGGGCACGGAACAGTCTCGAGCGAACCGACACGACGAGATCGAGGCGATCCTCGAGCGAAAGGGCGGCGTCGAGGAGGCACGCGACGACGCCGACAAGTACACCGTCGTCGGGGCAGCCGACAGGCGCACGTACGCGAACTGGCTGACGCCGATCGAGGAGCACTTCGTCTGCCACCGCAACGACATCCCGGAGGCCGACGAGGACGGCGAGTGGGCGATATCGCTGACAGGGTATCTCGAGGACGCGTACTCGGTCGCCGAGATCCGCGAAGAGTTCCCGACGGTCGCGGTCGCGCACACGATGGAGTGTGCGGGCAACGGCCGCGGCCAGCACCGTCCCGAAACCGGCAGCGTCCAGTGGGGGTACGAGGCCGCCGGCACCGCGGTCTGGTCGGGAACGCCGGTGAGCTCCGTGCTGCGCGGAGAACTCGAGGACGTCCCCGACGACGCGTGGCTCACGGCCGTCGGCGGCGATCCCGCGGACGGCGAGGACGTCTTCGCGCGCTCGATCCCGCTCTCGAAGGCGATCGACGACTGCATCCTCGCCTACGAGATGAACGGAGAGCCGTTGCCCCGCGAACACGGCTTTCCGATCCGACTGATCGTTCCCGGCTGGTACGGCGTCAACAGCGTCAAGTGGCTCGACGAGCTCCGCGTGATGGACGAGATGGTCACCGACGAGTCGCTGGATCGGCCGGGCGTCCACGACTACTGGCAGCAGGAGGCCTACCGGATCCACCCGAAAGGCGTCGAGCCCGAGGTCAACGAAACCGTCGAGCACGCCGACACCTGGGACCAGCTCGAGGACGGCGAGCCCGACCACCCCTACACGTTCGACCAGACGGTGATGTCGGTCATCGGCGAGCCCGACGGCGAGTCGGCCGTTACCGTCCCCGACGACGGAACGGTCGAGATCACGGGCGTCGCGTGGGCCGGCGACGACGACATCGCGAGCGTCGAGGTATCGACCGACGGCGGCGACAGCTGGGCCGAAGCGGAGCTGTTCGGCCCCGACTACGCGGGCGCGTGGCGGCTGTTCCGGTACGACTGGGAAGCGACGCCTGGCGAGTACGTGCTGGCCTCCCGTGCGACCGACGAGCGGGGACGGCGCCAGCCGATGCGTATCTCCAACCCGGACGCCTGGCGCGACGCCCTCGCGGACGACGAATTCCCCTGGAACGAGGGCGGGTACGCCGCAAACGCCGTGTTGCCGAACGCCCTCGAGCTCGAGGTCCGCTCGCCGTAATCGCCAGACGGGAACACTTTCGCTCCGGTGCCGGCAGTTTAAATACGATCGGGAGCGAACGTCGGTATGCCTCCCAGTGAAACGAAGAGGAGGCGTGACACAATGAGCGACGTACGACAGCACGCGGACGACATACACGACCAGTTTTCGGACCACATCGACGTCTCGGTCGACGACGTCGAGGATCGGCTGACGACGCTCGTCGACGAGTACAAGGTGCCGATCGACGAGGCGCGCCGGAGCGTCACCAACCACTACCTCGAGGAGGCCGGCTTAGAGCGCGAGGACCTCGCGGGCGGCTCGAGCGAGGCGGCCGAGATCGAGGACGTCGACGAACCGGAGCAGTGGATCGACCTCACGGCCAAGGTCATCGAGCTGTGGGAGCCCCGCAGCGACTCGGTCGCGCAGGTCGGCCTGCTCGGCGATCCCACGGGAACGATCAAGTTCACCAAGTGGGCCAAATCCGAGCTGCCGACGCTCGACGAGGGCGGCGTCTACGAACTTCGCAACGTCGTCACCGACGAGTACGAGGGCCGGTACTCGGTCAAGCTCAACTCGACGACCGTGATCGAGGAGCTCGACGAGGACATGGAGGTCGGCGACGACACCAGCGAGATCGAAGGCGCGCTCGTGGATATGCAAAGCGGCAGCGGGCTCATCAAGCGCTGTCCGAAAGAGGACTGCACCCGCGTCCTCCAGAACGGCCGCTGTAACGAACACGGCGAGGTCGAAGGCGAGTTCGACCTGCGCATCAAGGCCGTCGTCGACGACGGGCTCGACGCCCACGAGGTCATCTTCGACAAGGACGCCACCGAGAACCTGACCGGAATCAGTCTCGAGGAGGCCAAGGACATGGCGATGGACGCGCTGGATACGACCGTCGTCGCCGACGAGATCCGCGAGATGGTCGTCGGCACCTACTACCGTATCGAGGGCCCGACGTTCGGTCGCTACGTCCTGGCCGACGATGTCGAGGAACTCGACGGGCCAGCCGACGCCGAAGGGCTGCTGATCAAAGCGAGGTCGATGTAAATGTCTCAGGCAGAACTCACCCGCGAAGTCGCGCGTCGCGTCTTCGCCTCCGAATTCAACGACTCGACGTACACGTTCAAGGAAAGTGACGACGAACGCGCCCCCAACTACGCACTGCTGCCGACGGGCGACCGGGCCAACCGCGTGTTCGCAGTCGGGACGCTGACCGAGACCGAGGACGTCGGCGAGGACAGCGAGTACTGGCGGGGCCGCGTCGTCGATCCGACGGGGACGTTCTTCGTCTACGCCGGCCAGTACCAGCCCGAGGCCGCCTCCGTGCTTCGGGACACGGAGCCGCCGGCGTACGTCTCGGTTGTCGGCAAACCCCGGACATACGAGACCGAGGACGGGACGGTCAACGTCTCGATTCGCCCCGAGACGATCTCGATCGTCGACGAGGCGACCCGGGACCGCTGGGTCGTCGAAACCGCCGAGCGAACCCTCGATCGCATCGAGGAGTTCGAGGCCTGGCAGGACGAACAGGAGGCGCCGGAGAGCGGCTCGACGGCGCCGACCAACGAGTACGCCCAGATGGCCCGCGAGCGCTACGACTCGCCGGTCGAGAACTACCGCCGCGACGTGATCCAGGCCCTCGAGAGCCTCGAGAACGTCGAGGACGCGGAAGCGACGGCCTGATCGACCGGAGCGGTCTTTTTCGAGTCGACCGACACGCCTCGAGCGACGCCACTCGGGACGCCGACGCCGTCTCGTCGGCCACGCTTCCAGACGAGGGAGCGACGACGACCGATCCGTCGTCTGACGAATCGTTAAGTATCGCGGCCGACGACTACACTGCGATGGGCAACAAGAACAAGACGATCTCGTTTCGCGTGAGCGAGGACGCCTTCGAGGCGCTCCAGGAGATCGCCGAGGAACGGGACATCTCGTTGTCCGCGGTCTTTCGGGACTACGTCGAGCAGCTCGTCGACCACGACGGACGGGTCGCGGTCGTGCCCGAAGCCGACCTCGAGGACGGCGAACCTGGCGGCGGGGACGAAGACCTCGCCTTTCCGCCGACCGCCGAGGTGCCCAAGAGCTTCATCCGCGAGCACGAACGGCTCGAGCTCGAGGCCGACCACCTCCGCGAACAGTTAGACGAGTACAAGTCCTACGTCACCGAGCTCCAGGACCGCCTCGAGGACGAGGATGAGGTGCTCCTGCTGGACGACCTGGACGACGCCGACGATCCCTCGCAGCTGCGCTGATTACCTTGCGAGATCCCGCTTCGCCCGTCGAATCGCCTCGCGCGTTTCGTCGCTTCCCTCGACCTCTGCGAGTCCCTCCGCGGCCTCGAGCGTGCGGACGCCGCTGTCGAGAAAGGAGAGGACGTCCCCGGAGTAGGCGTAGACCATGTAGTCGTCGGTCATCACGTCGACGATGGCGTCGGGGCCCAGCCCCTGGGCGCGCAACTCGAGCAGGTACCTGACGAACTTCCGCTCGGGACAGCCGCAGTAGGGGTTGTTGTCGCAGGCGCAGTCGAGGAAGTCACTCGAGAAGTCGAGCACCCGCTCCTGGGTCGCCTCGTCGAGTTTCTCGAGGCCCTCGCCCTGAAAGAGGAGATCAAGCGTCGCCCCCTTGAACGCCCCCTTCGGGATATTGGTCTCGAGCTGGGAGGCGAGCTGGCGGTGGTTCTTGACGTAGATCTTGTCGGTGATGGCCACGCGTTGGCGGGCGTACGGGCGGGCGGCCGAAAAGCGTCTCGGTTGTGTGGTTCGGAGCGAGCGCGGTTCGGAACGAGCGCGGTTCGGAACGAGCGCGGTTCGGAACGAGCGCGGTTCGGAACGAGCGCGGTTCGGAACGAACGGAGTGAGTGAGAACCGCGGACGCGAACGGGGAGGCACGACCCGTGAGCGAACGGAGTGAGTGAGAACCGCGGACGCGAACGGGGAGGCACGACCCGTGAGCGAACGGAGTGAGTGAGAACCGCGGACGCGAACGGGGAGGCACGACCCGTGAGCGAACGGAGTGAGTGAGAACCGCACCCGTGAGAATCGCGAAAGACGAGCCTCGAGCCATACGCGGAGGCGTGACGGCCGAAAATGTACGACATGGAGTCGCACGCACCCGTCCTCGAGTCGTAACGTATTTCAGGCCAACCGCGTGTAGGAATAGGTGTAAGCGCGTCCGGGTTGGGGTAGTGGTTATCCTTCAGCCTTGTGGAGGCTGAGACGCGGGTTCGATTCTCGCACCCGGACCTTCTGTAGCGAACAACGTCGTGAGCCGCAGGTGTCGTCAGAGAATCGAACTACGGAAGACGCAGCCCGCGCAGCGAAGCGAGCAGGAACGTCTTCAGGTGGTTCGATTCTCGCACCCGAACTTCTGGTAACGAACTGAACGAAGCCCGGACGAGTCCTCGGAGAGTCGATCCAGGCTGACCTCCGCCTTCGAAAACAGCGGAAACCCACTGTTGGCCGCATACTTCCGGGACGAATATCGTTCGCTCCCTCCCTCGAGCCGACCACACGGGATCGCCACGCCCTCCCCAGCCGACTCGTTCGTTCGCGGGTCTTCGACCGCTCACTCACTCCTCCCTCGCGCGGTTTCGATCTGCAGTTCGCCGTCGGCTCACTGCAGTTCAGCACGCGCCACCGCGACCGCCCGGCAAGCAAAACGGAACCTCGTTCCCGAAACGGCGGCCGTTTCACGGCGTTACAGCGGCGCGCCGGCTACCACGAGCGTCGCTCGTTCGTCCCCGCGGTTGTGAATCTCTCGCGACTCCTCGGGGTCGAGCCGGATCGGGTCGCCGCCCTCGAGCGACACCGTCTCCTCACCGACGCTGCCCTCGACGACGTAGTACACCCCCTCCTGTCCGGGATCGACGACCGAAAAGACGCCGACGGCAGCTCGGTTACTCGAGGTCGGTGATCCGGGCGACCTCGTCGTCGGACAGCGAGAGCTGCGAGGCGGCGAGGTTCGACTCGAGGTGGTCGGGATCCGAAGTCCCCGGAATCGGGAGGATGACGTCGGATCGCTCGAGCAGCCACGCCAGCGCGACCTGGCGCCGGGTCGCGTCGTGTTCGTCGGCGACCTCGTCGAGGGCCTCGCCGTGGCTCTCGAGGTCGTCGCCGTCGATCGGCGCCCACGGGATGAACCCGATGTCGTACTCCTCGCAGGCCTCGAGGACGTCGGCCTCCGAGCGGTCGCCGACGTTGTACCGGTTCTGGACCGTCGCGACGTCGACGTGCTCGCGGGCCGTCTCGAGCTGGTCGACGGAAACGTTGCTCAGCCCGACCTGCTCGACGAGTCCCTCGTCTTTCAGTTCGGCGAACGCCTGAACGGAGTCCTCGAAGGGCGTGTCGGGATCGGGACGGTGGTACTGGTAGAGGTCGATGGTGTCGGTTCGGAGCCGATCGAGCGAGCACAGCACCTGGTTGCGGATGTAGTCGGGATCGCCGTGGTGGAGCCACTCGCCCTCCCGGTTGCGCAGCAGGCCCGCCTTCGAGGCGACCAGCACGTCGTCGGGATCGTCGAGCGCCTCGCCGATGAGCCGCTCGCTCACGCCGGGGCCGTAGGAGTCGGCGGTGTCGATGAAGTCGACCCCCCTATCGACGGCAGTCCGAACCAGCTCGCGGGCGGCGTCCTCGTCCTCCGGCGGGCCGATGATCTCCTCGCCGCAGAGTCGCATCGCCCCGAACCCGAGCCGGTGGACGGTCGTCGAACCGATCTCGAAGGTATCGCTTTCGTTCTGCGTCACAGACGTAGTACCCGAACCGGTCGGTTAACTGTTGAGCGTTGGTCTGCCGGCCGACTCGGCCAGTCGGGGCTCGGGGAACTCGCGCCGAGACCGACGCCGTCGATCACAGCTAAGCGTTGAACCGAACGCCCTCGCGAGTTCGCGCGTCAGAACTCCTCGGCGGTGTCGATGCCGACGACGACGCCGCGCTCGTCGGCGGCGAAGCGCTCGTCGGCGTCGACGGCGTCGGAAAACAGAAGCCGCGCCTGTTCGGTGTGGGCGGACGCAACCGCAGCGTCGACTTCGTCGTCGAAATCGAACGCTGCGAGCAGGTCGTCCCAGACGGATTCGGGCACGCGGTACGCTCGCGTTCCGTCGACGGTAACGTAATCGTACTCCCGCTCGAGTTCGGCGTGGCGGCCGATCAGCGTCGAGTGCAAGACGACGAGTGCGTCGGCGATCGCGTCCACGGTAGCGTCCGAGCGGTCCGCGGTTCGTTCGAGCGTCTCGTCGCTGATGGCCGATTCGCCGGTTTCGGACGACTGATCGTCGGACATACGCGGACGAGGGGACGCGACGGCTACCAGTGTTAGGCTTGCAGCCGTACGAGATCTCGAGCGGCGTCGGATTCGGCCGTCCCGACCTCGAGGAGTCGAACCGCCGTCGCCGCGAATGACGTACCCACTGCGCTCGCGGGAACGGGGACAGCTCGATCTTCAGTCGAGTGCGACAGCTCTTCGAATAGAAATCGTGTAAAAGCTGGATGCCGCCTCCCGGATTTGAACCGGGGACAGCTCGATCTTCAGTCGAGTGCTCTCCCAGTCTGAGCTAAGGCGGCTTACCTCTACCTCCGGCCATGATATAAAAAAGGATTTCGAATCGCGATCGGGAACCGTACGCCTCCGATCTCGGGTATCGGATTCCGGATAAGAGAACTGAACGAATAGTAATGGAGAGAATAACACCGAATATACCGTTCATTTACTGCTGTCTATTGGTTTTTCGGATATTCAAGACACCCTTTTCCGCGCCGGTAAGTAATAGTGTGTTATGGAATCGCTTGGCTCGGATCGGGACGAACAAGAACTGTCAGCAGACACTATCCTCGAGTTGCTGGCAAACCGCCGACGGCGGTACCTCCTGTACGCGTTGAGAGGACGGGAGGGGCCGATCGAGCTCTCGCGAGTGGCCGAACGGGTCGCCGGCTGGGAACACGACGTTCCTCCCGACGAGGTCGCCAAAAACGAGTACAAGAGCGTTTACGTCTCGTCGGTACAGTGTCACGTTCCGAAACTGGCCGATGCGGGCGTCGTCGATCACGACGAGGAGAACCACACGGTCGTCCTTTCGGACAACTTCGAGCAACTCGAGCCGTACCTCCGGATCGTCGTCAAGGACGAACCCGAGGACTCGACGCTCCACGCGGCGCTGGAGGCCGACTCCGGCGAGGGAATCCTGGGCCAGATCCGGGAGAACGTGGCGCGACTCAAGCAGTGATCCGCTTCTCTGGGCGCGCTACCCCGATCAACGGTCGGCTACACTCACCGAACGTCTCTGATCTCCGAGCCACGGGTCGTATCCGGCTTTCGCAGGAGACACCTCTTGCAGACGTCCGACGGACTCGAGGGCGCTCGAGCCGACTCAGGCGTCTGCCTCGGACGTGTCCCACAGAGACCGCGCGGTCACGCTTCGTTCATTACGGCGACGACCGGACAGTCCGCATCGAGCAACACCGACTGCGTTACGCTGCCGAACAACGCCTTCCCGACGGGCGAGCGCGAACGCCCGCCCACGACGACGTAGCTGGCATCCACGTCGTTTGCGTGCTCGATGATCTCTTTGGCAGGATCGCCGATACGACCGATCGCTTCGCTGGCGTCAGTGATCCCGTCGGATGCCTCCGTAACCAACCTCGCAGCGAGCGTTTCGACCTCGTCGGGCGACATCGAGTCGTCGACGTCTAACGACTTGTTAATGAGCGCTTTGTGACTCGATCCCTCGTAGACGAAGACCGCGTGGAGCGGTTCCTCGAACCGTTCCGCTAGCTTCCATCCCTCCTCGAGAACGTGTTTCGATCCGTCTTCGCCGTCGATCGCTGCTACGACAACCATGTGTGTGTGGTACACACTGTTTACAGATAAGTTCTGTTCATCCGAAAGCAACTTTCGGCGGTACGGCGGAGGCGAGTTGCACTCGTTCAGTGGAGCGGCTCGGATAAGACGAGCACGTACTGGGCGGAGAGGCTCGACGACGTCACGGAACAGCGTGCGCATCTCGACAGCCGACGTCGGCTGCCGTGGTCTGCAGTACCGCTTACGGTGAACGTGGGCTCGGGCGGGTTCGAACCACGCGAAGACGGGCGCTCACTGCGTTCGCACTGTGTCTTCTCTCGTTCAAAACCGCCCTCGATACAGTCTTGCTGCTCGTGATATTGCTCGCAGCAGGAATGGGCTCGGGCGGGTTCGAACCACCGACCTCGGCCTTGTAAGGGCCGCGTCATAACCAGCTAGACCACGAGCCCGCACCCGAACCCAGTGGCCCCGGCCGAATAACCTTTACTCTCTCGAGTCGGAGCGGGGATATGGCTCTCGAGCGGGTCTGGAAGGGGCTGCTCGTCGTTGCGGTGGTCGCTCTCGCCGCGGCGATGGTCGTCCAACTGGGCGTCGTCGCCACACCCTGGAGCGAGGACCAGGCCGAGGTTCAAGTGCTCGACGACGGCGGCGAGCCGACGGCCGTGGTCGACGTCGAAATCGCGGACACTCCCGCCGATCGGTACACCGGACTGAGCGATCACGACTCGCTCGCGGACGGCGAGGGGATGCTGTTCGTCCACGGGAGCGAGGACGAACGAACGTACGTGATGCGCGGGATGGACTTCGGAATCGACATCGTCTTCATCGGGGCCGACCGCGAGATCACGGCGATCCACAGCGCTCCCGAACCCGGCCCCGGCGAGGACGGCGGGAACCAGAGGTACACGGGCGACGGACGGTGGGTGCTCGAGGTGCCGATCGGCTACGCGGACGAAAACGGGATCGAAACCGGAGACGAGGTCGAGATCGAAACCGGGGACGGCTGACGAGGACCCGTTTCGATTCGTAGGGAACTCTTATTGCCGGCGGTCACGGAGACGAGTGCAATGAGCGGTATCGACTGGGAGGAAGACGACCCCTTCGAGGAACAACGGGAGCAGGTCGAGAGTCCGATGCGTCGGTTGATCTTCGATTTCGGTCGCCCCTACTGGTTTTCCGTGCTCGTCGGTCTCGTCTCGAGCGTTCTCGCTCGCGCGCTCGATTTGCTCCCCGCGCTGTTGCTCGCGGTCGCGATCGACTCGATCTTCGGCGATCGGGCGTTTCACGAACAGGTACCGCTCGTCGTGTTGCCGGAGTCGTGGCTGCCGACGACCCAGGTGGAGCAGTTCTGGTTCGTCGTCGTCGTAATCGCCGGCTCGTTCGCGTTCGGAGCGGTCTTTCACTGGTTGCGGAACTGGGGGTTCAACGCCTTCTCCCAGAGCGTGCAACACGACGTTCGGACCGCGACCTACGACAAGATGCAGCGTCTCGACATGGAGTTTTTCGCGAACAAACAGACCGGCGAGATGATGTCGGTACTCAGCAACGACGTCAACCAGCTCGAGCGGTTCCTCAACGAGGGGATGAACTCCGCGACGCGGCTGATCGTGATGGTCGTCGGGATCACCGGCCTGCTGTTCTGGCTCAACCCCCAGCTCGCGCTGGTGTCGCTGGCGCCGGTACCGCTGATCGCGATCTTCACCTACGTCTTCGTCAAGAAGATCCAGCCGAAGTACGCCGCCGTCCGCTCGTCGGTCGGGAAGGTCAACTCGCGGCTCGAGAACAACCTCGGCGGGATCAACGTGATCAAGTCTTCAAACACCGAGTCCTACGAATCCGACCGCGTCGACGACGTCTCGCGGAACTACTACGACAAGAACTGGGACGCCATCTGGCTCCGGATCAAGTTCTTCCCCGGGCTCCAGCTGATCTCCGGCATCGGGTTCGTCCTCACGTTTCTCGTCGGCGGCTACTGGGTCTTCTCGGGGAGCGCACCCGGACCCTTCTCCGGGACCCTCGAGACCGGCGTCTTCGTCGCCTTTATTATGTACACCCAGCAGCTGGTCTGGCCGATGGCCCAGTTCGGACAGGTGATCAACATGTACCAGCGTGCGGAGGCCTCGAGCGAGCGCATCTTCGGCCTGATGGACGAGGAGGGACGGATCGAGCGCGATCGGGACGCCGACGAACTCGAGGTGACCGAGGGACGCGTCGAGTACGACGAGGTCGCCTTCGGCTACGACGACAGCGAGCGCATCGTCGACGACGTCAGCTTCGAGGTCGAGGGTGGCGACACCGTCGCGCTGGTCGGCCCGACGGGGGCGGGGAAGTCGACCGTGCTCAAACTGCTGCTTCGGCTGTACGACGTCGACGGCGGCGCGATCCGGATCGACGGACAGGACGTCAGGAACGTCTCGCTGGCGAGCCTGCGTCGATCGATGGGGTACGTCGGCCAGGATTCGTTCCTGTTCTACGGCAGCGTCGAGGAGAACATCACCTACGGCACCTTCGACGCCGACCGCGAGGAGATCGTCCGCGCGGCCAAGGCCGCCGAGGCCCACGAGTTCATCCAGAACCTGCCAGACGGGTACGACACGATGGTCGGCGAGCGCGGCGTCAAGCTCTCGGGCGGGCAGCGCCAGCGCGTCGCCATCGCCCGCGCGGTGCTCAAGGATCCGGACATCCTCATCCTGGACGAGGCGACCAGCGATGTCGACACCGAGACCGAGATGCTCATCCAGCGCTCGCTCGACGAACTGACCGAAGACCGCACGACGTTCGCCATCGCCCATCGCCTCTCGACGATCAAGGACGCCGACCAGATCCTCGTCCTCGAGGACGGCCGGATCGTCGAGCGCGGTACGCACGGCGAACTGCTCGAGAACGACGGACTCTACGCGCACCTCTGGGGCGTACAGGCGGGCGAGATCGACGAGCTCCCCCAGGAATTCATCGAGCGAGCGCAGCGACGACAGGCCCGCACCGAGGTCGACGCGGACGCCGACGACTAGAACGACTCCTGTTCGCTCTGCCCGTCCTGGTCGGGCGCTCCCTCCTCCTGGCGCTGTTCACCGGTCGCGGGCGGGGTTCGGTCGCTGTAGTTCTTCCGACCGATCGCGTCGTCGCCGACCATGTTCATGATCGCCTGCTCGACCTCGTCGTAGGACTCGTACTCGTCCTCGTTGAGCGGCTCGAGCAACTCCTCGAGCGTGGCCGACTCCTCGCCCATGCCGACCTCCTGGTCGCCGTGTTTCTCGAGCAGTTCGTCCTGTCCGACGGGGTACTCGAGGCTCTGGAGCTCGTCCTCGACGTCGCTCAGATCGACTCCGAGTTCGCGGCTATCGTCACTCATGCTCGAACAGTACGCCACGCGCTGCAAACAAGTTGACCCTGCGTACGCCACGGCGGGCCCTCGAGCGCACCCGTCACCGGGAGTTTCATGCGTGCGGGCTCGGTTCGGTTCGGTATGCACCTCTCGGAGGCGACCTGGACGGAGGTACGGGAGCTGGAGACGGATCTCGCGGTCGTTCCCGTGG
Organism: Natronococcus sp. JC468; assembly: GCF_012163165.1. Classification (NCBI taxonomy): domain Archaea; kingdom Methanobacteriati; phylum Methanobacteriota; class Halobacteria; order Halobacteriales; family Natrialbaceae; genus Natronococcus; species Natronococcus sp. JC468. The sequence continues at coordinate 7,606 of NZ_JAAVUO010000001.1, read as the reverse complement.
GTAGCACCGAACAACACGGGCCCCACGCGCCGCTCGGAACCGACGTGGTAACCGCCGAGGCGGTCGCCGACACGGCGCTCGAACGGATCGATCGAGGGGTCGTTCGGGCGCCCGCGATCCCCGTCGGAATCGCCGAGGAACACCGCCAGTTCGCGGGCACGATGTGGGTCTCGGAGGACACGTTCCGGAGCTACGTCCGGGAGTCCGTCGAGAGCCTCGCCCACCACGGCTTCGATCGGGTCGTGCTCGTGAACGGCCACGGCGGGAACATCGATGCGCTCCGGGAAGTCGGCGGTGGGCTAACCCGAAGCGGCGAGGCGTACGCCGTTCCGTACACCTGGTTCGAGGCAGTCGGCGACCACTCGAGCGACATGGGTCACGGCGGCCCCCTCGAGACGGCACTGGTTCGCCACCTCGACGCCGCACTCGTCCGCGAGGACCGACTCGAGGACGCTCGCGACGGCGCCGCCGACGGCTGGGGAGAGTGGACCAGTCACTCGAACCTGGCGTACGACTCCGCGGAGTTTACCGACAACGGCGTGGTCGGAGATCCGACCGACGGCAACGAACGGCGGGGTGAGGAACTGCTCGAGCTGGCGGCCGACGCCCTGGTTCGGCTCCTCGAGGCCGTCGCCGAGCGGGACGTCTCGCGACCCGAACGACGGTAGCCCTGTCGACGGACCGCACTCGAGTCGTTACTCCTCCGACTCCTCGGACGCTTCCGTTTCGTCGCCGGCTGGCGTCTGCTCGGCGTCTTCCTCGTCCGATTCGTCGGTCGCCTCCGGAGCTTCCTCCCCGTCGTCTTCGCTCTCGGCTTCGGCCTCCTGGAGCGCGCCGCGAAGCGACGGGATCGTCGAAGCGAGATCCCCGACCTGCTCGCCGGCCGCGGAGACGTCGGAGATCGTCTCCTCGAGCGACTCGATCTCGGCCTCGAGGTCGTCGGCGTCCTCGAAGGCGTCGGCGCGCTGGCCCATCGTGTACCACTTCTTGGCGTCACGGAGGTGGGCCTCGGCGTCGCCGGCGTCGAGCGCCGATTTGAGCCCGTTGAGCACGCCCAGCGCGTTCTCGGCGTCGGTCTCCCAGACGTCGTCGGCCGCCGGAAGCTCGCTCCAGGCTTGCGCGAGCGAGGACTCGACGTCCTCGCGCATCTCGCTGGCTGCTTCGCCGAACAGTTCCTCGTCGTCGCCGAGCGTCGCTTGGCTCATGTCACCACCTTCACCGGCGCCGTGGTTAAAAGGTAGCCCGAAAGTGAAAGTGAAAACCGGCACTGGTGGGCCGATACCGCCGAAACGGCGGTCGAACTTCGAAAGGAACGCCTTCCGAACGCGGCGAATCAGAGGGCGTCGCGGACCGACTCGAGTTGCATCAGCGGGTAGCCGTCCTCCATCTCCATTCGGCTGACGACCTCGTAGCCCTCGTAGTCGACGACGATCTCGACCTCGAGGAATCGACCCGTCAGCTCCGTATAATCGGCGGTCGACGCGTCGAGTTCGCGCTCGAGTTCCTCGCATCGGATCTCGACGGTCGCGTCGGTACAGTGGGGCTGGTTCTCGATCGCTTCCTCGATGGCCGTCTCGAGGCCGGCCGCGCTCTCGGGTGCGACGGGCGTTCCGGCGAACTGGTGGTACAGCGTCCCGAACTTGATCCCGGCCTCGAAACACGCCGCCTGCGCGTCCGTGGGCGTCGAATCGGTCATACGTGGTGGCTCGAGCCCGGACCGGAAGGCGGTTGCGGTACCGCGGACCCGAACCGCACGTTACTTACCGACGCTTTCCTTCACACCGAACGAATGGCACAGTCAGTCCTGTTAACGGGGGCTGCGGGGCGGGTCGGGCAGGCCATCCTCGGTGGCCTCGCCGACGACCACGAGTGGCGCCTGATGGATCGCGATCCGCCGACGGACGATCAACCCGGCGAGTTCGTCGTCGGCGATATCACCGACGAGGAGAGCGTTCGCGAGGCGATGGAGGGAATCGACGTCGTGATCCACCTCGCTGGCGACCCGCGTCCGGAAGCGCCGTGGGACAGCGTTCTGACGAACAACATCGACGGCACCCAGACCGTCTTCGAGGCGGCCGCGGACGCGGGTGTCGAGAAAGTCGCGTTCGCCTCCTCGAACCACGCCGTCGGCGCCTACGAGACCGACGAGCGCACGCCCGAGATGTACCGGTCGCACGACGACTACCTGCTCGACGGCACCGAACTGCCGCGACCGAGCAACCTCTACGGGGTCTCGAAGGCCGCCGGCGAATCGCTCGGACGGTACTACCACGACGAGTACGGGCTCTCGGTCGTCTGCGTTCGCATCGGAAATCTCACGCAGGGCCACCCGCCGATCGACTACGAACGCGGCCAGGCGATGTGGCTCTCCTATCGCGACTGTGCACACTTATTCGATTGCTGCATCCGATCCGACTACGGCTACGAGATCGTCTACGGCATCTCCGACAACGACCGCAAGTACTATTCGATCGATCGCGCCCGCGAGGTCCTCGGCTACGAACCGCAAGACAACTCTGCACATCACGACGACGATTCCTCCGCGTAGCTACTCGAACAGTCCGTCGACGTCCGCCTCGCGAGCCTGTCGCCGTTCTGCATGTTGAGATAATCGTCGGTAAACGAGACCGCGGTGGTCGTCCTCGCGGACGAAGTCGAACAGCAGCGAGATAAAGCGGCTCCCGTCGTTACCCGACTCGAGATCGCGCCGTGCGTACGTTCGGGCGCGATCGACCGGTTCGGGATCGAAACCGAGTTCCGCCGCCAGGACGACCGCCGCGAGCGCCGTCGCGTCGAAATCGAGTCCAGCGAGTCCCGGCGTTCGTCCCTCGTGTTCGATCGGCGGCGGCGGCCGACGCTCGAGGACCGACGGGTCGTCCGCGAGGGTCTCCAGCGCGCGTCGAATCGAATCGAGTCGAACGTCCCGGTAGTCGGCCGGCAGTCCAGACAGGTACTCGAGTGCGCTCTCGGCGAGTCCGACCGCACCCTCCCAGTTGTGGTTGCGGGCGTGGTAGACGGCGGCAGTAAACTGGATCAGCCCGTGGAGCAACGACTCGTCGTCGGTTCCGGGCTCGAGTTCGAGCCAGCGCTCCTCCCAGGCGTCGTGTGCCGCGTGGTAGTAGCCGTCGTTGTAGATCGCGACGCCGGCTCGGAGCCGATTGCGCATAGCTCGAGTTAGGACTCGAGAGGTGTCAACGTCACGAAAGCGGTGCGTTGCCGGATACGTTCCGCCTCCGGCGGGGCGGGCAGACAACTGTGACAAGCGGAGATCGGGACGTGCAGCGGTCGCCCCAACCGGTTACTTCCGCCACCGGTTATGGCGGTACTCGAAACGAACCGCGGGAGAGACCCTTATTATGCGGTCACTTCCGTCCCGATCTGGGAACAATAACGGTGCTAACTGGTTCCTAACGGCGGATAAGGAGGCGTTATGCGAGCGCTACTGACGTGCTTCGAATCCGTCCTCCCAGCGGAAGCTACCGTTTCGCTGGACGACCTCGCCGTCGATCTCGAGTCGGGACTCCTCGCCGACGTCGGCGATCAGGTCGACGTGAACTGCCGAATCGTTCCCCGACTCGCCGTCGGGCAGGCAGGCGTCGTAGGCCCGACCGAGGGCGAGGTGGACCGTCTCGCCCATCTTCTCGTCGAAGAGGATGTTGTCGGTGTAGCGATCGATGCCGCGGTTCATTCCGACGCCGAGTTCGCCGAGTCGGCGCGCCCCCGCGTCGGTCTCGAGGACGTCTCCGATTACCGCCGCACCCCGCTCGGCGTCGTGGTCGACGACCTCGCCGTCCTCGAACTCGAGGCGGACGTTCTCGACCGTCTCACCGCGGATCGTCATCGGGACGTCGAAGGTGACCTCGCCCTCGGTTCCGTACGGAGCGGTGAATACTTCGCCGCTGGGGAGGTTATGGGAGTCGTACGCGACCGAGGCCGCGCTGTTGACGGCGGTGCGACCGTCGATCCGCATCGTGAGGTCAGTCTCCTGTGAGACGATCCGTACCTCCGACCCGTCGTCGAACAGCGTCTTGAGCCGTCCCATCTCCTCGGCGAGGGATTCCCAGTCCCGGAGGATCGCGTCGTAGGCGAACTCCCGGTAGGCCTCGTAGCTCATGTTCGCCTGCTGGGCGAGCGATCGAGTCGGATGGACCGTCGACACCCAGCGCATGTCGTACCGCGCCTCGCGGACGGCCTTCCGGGCGCTGCGGTACTGCTGGCGGATCTCTCCCGGAACGTCAGCCGTCGCGCTCGTGTTCCGACCCCCGCCCAGCGAGAGGTAGACATCGGTCTCCTCGAGCAGCGCCTGCTCGTGTGCGGGTTCCTCGAACTCGCCGTCGTGAGCGTTGAGGTACGCGCGCGTAATCTCGCCGGACCCGTACGTCGCGAGCAGGTTCGCACCTCGCTCGCCCAGCTGCTCGGCGACGGCGACCGCCAGTTCGTGGGCGTCGGGGCCGACCGAGACGACCACGTCGTCGCCGGGCTCGACGCGGGCGCTCCAGTCGATCAGCACCGCGGCGTGTTCGCGGATGCGTTCGTCCATATCCGGGGCTCGCCTCCCGGCTACTAAATCCTCCCCGTTCGTGCCGATCGTTCACGAGGCGTGGATCTCCTCGGCGGTACCCGGTTCTCGCGAGCGAACCAGCGAGACGACGGCGTAGACGACCGGCGTGTCGAGCACCGCGATCGCGAGTTTGAGCAGGTACTGCCCGATCGCGAGCGCGAGCAGCGCCTCGAGCGGGAGCACCTCGCCGACGCCGAGGATGGCGGGCGCGAGGGCGAACGCGACCGAAACGAAGATGACGGTGTCGATCGCCTGGCTGGTGCCCGTCGAGGCGAGATTGCGTAGCCAGAGCTTCTCCCGGCCCGTCCGATTCCGGATTCGGTGAAAGAGCCAGACGTCCCAGTTCTGGCTGACGAGATAGGCAAGGAGACTCCCGAGGACGACGTTCGTCGAGGCGCCGAGCGCGGTCTCGAACGCGTCGGGGTCGACGCTCGTCTCGGCCGCGGGCGACACGATCGTCGACCAGACCAAGGCAAGCACCGCGAAGTTCAGCACGAACGCGACGTTGACCACGATCTGGGCCGCGCGGCGCCCGTACAGTTCGGTGTAACAGTCGCTCGCGAGAAACGTGAGCGCGTAGGCCAGCGCCGCGCCCGGCAGGACGAGTTCCGGACCGGTCACGGGAAGCGAAAGCGGAATATCGAACGCGAGCACCTTCGAGGCGGTTAGCTGGGCGGTAGCGAGCGCGGCGACGAACAGGCCGATCAACGAAACCTGCGCGACCGACGGCGTCGCAGGAGGGTCGTTCATGCCTGATCTCTCGAGTGGGGAAATTAAACGGTGACGTCTCGCCTCCCGTCCGGTCGTTTCGGGTTCGACGAGCGTTAGCGATAGCTACCGCCCCGCACACCGAATATATTCGGTACGGTTCTATTACTGTGAACAATCTCGGATATCGAACCATCTTCGACACCGATAAAACACTACTAACTGACTGTTTCGAAGGTCGAGATGGCGTATTCCGGAGCCTTAGCCGATATGTAGCGCATTCACTGGTAATCCGGATAAAGGCGGAAAGGCACTCGGTACCGATCGGTTACGGTACGTATAGATACCATCATACCAGTTGCAAACGGCCTAGTGTACCCCCAACCGCTGCAACGGACGTAATACGTGATTGATAACAAATAGAGTGTCTCTGGTATGGGTTGATAGGTAAAGTATGGACGATTTGACCGGCTTCCAGCGAGATCTCCTGTACGTCATCGCAGGGGCGGACCAGCCGTCCGGCCAGGACATCAAAGAAGAGATCGAGACCTACTACAGTAGCGACATCAACCACGGGCGACTGTACCCGAACCTCGACACCCTCGTCAACAAGGAACTCGTCGAGAAGGGAGAGCTCGATCGACGAACGAACTACTACGCGATCAGCGACGAGGGATACGAGGCGATCGAAGAACGCCGAGACTGGGAATCACAGTACGTCGACGTCTAGGGGATCCCCGCTGAGAGGGCGTGGGGCGGCAAGCGCTATTCCCGCCGTTTAGCATCCGCTGAAGCGATAGTATCGAGCCCGCCGGTTCTCCGATTCGACGCTCTAGTAACGCGGTTGCAACGGCAAGTGAAACGCTTCTGGGCACGGGAATCGACGCCGTTCGTAATGACCGATTCCAGCGACCTCGAGGGAACGACCGTGGGCGTGTTCCTGGCACCCGAAGGCAGCGAGGAGGCCGAGTTCACCGACCCGAGAGACGCCGTCACGGACGCCGGCGGGACCATCGACGTTCTCGGTTCGGAACTGGGCGAAGCCGAGACCGTCAACAACGACCTCGAGCCCGGCGGTAGCTACGAGATCGACAGAACGTTCGAAGACGCCGAAAACGAGTACGACGCGCTGATCGTCCCCGGGGGAACGGTCGGCGCCGACACCCTCCGAACCGACGACGACGCCGTCGATCTCCTCCGAGAGCACCTCTCGGCGGACAAACCCGTCGCCGTGATCTGTCACGGTCCGTGGCTGCTGGTCGAGGCCGACGTCGTCGACGGGCGGACGGTGACGTCCTACCACAGCCTCGAGACCGACGTCCGGAACGCCGGCGGCGAGTGGGTCGACGAGGAAGTCGTCGTCGACGACGGCGTAATCACCAGCCGTAACCCCGACGATCTCGACGCCTTCTGCGAAACGCTTCTGGAAGAGTTCTCGACGACCGACTCCTGAGCTACTCGGAACTCACGTCGCTACAGTCGTACTCCGCGTTGCCGATGACCGTCGAACCGCCGTCGTCGATCGAGGCCGTGACACTGACAGTCCCGGTTTCGCTCGACTCGAGCGTTTCATTGGCGGCGGTATTCGACGTTTGACAGGCGAGGGTCGCGGTTTCGCCCGCCCCGTCGATTTCGTTCACGGGATCCGTAACGTCGCCGACGATCTCCCAGTCGTCGGCGTTCCCTTCGGAGACGAGCGACACCGTCATCACGCCCTCGTCGGCGCCGAAATCGAACGATGCCGCGCCGGTCGCTTCCAGCGACTCCTCCATTCCGTCACCCATCTCCATGACGAATCCCGCGATCACGGCCGAGAGTACGACCGTCACCGCGACCATGAGGACGACGCCGATTACCGGCGAGACCGCTCGTTCGTCTTCGCTACTGCGTCGGTTCGATGTGAATTGGTTCGAATCCATATCTGTGGTGCGCGCCGGCGATCGTGACGCGACTCGAGCGCGGCGAGGCCGTTCTCACCGGTTCTGGCGCCGTCGACCGCCGATCGCGGTGTCGCCACCACTTACAGTCCCGATAGCTTATATAGTTCAGCGTCGGAAGCGGTTCGGCTCCGTTTCGGAGGAACGGTACGCGGGCGTTCTCGGTACAGTTCGGCGACCCGGATCGGCTTCGCGAGAACGCGTTTTGCCGTCGGAACCGACACCCGTCCTCGTGAGGGATCGACAAGCTCGTCCGACCGGTCAGAAAGCGGGTTTCGCCGCCGATAGCGAGTGGGGGAGACCGTCGTTCACCAGTAAGAATACATAGGTCGAATCGCAACGTCGACGCAATTAATGGACGACCACCAGTTCCTCGAGTCCGAGTGGGACTACTGTCTGG